>JAHECM010000212.1 GCA_024641725.1 Limnohabitans sp.
CAACCAGGTCTTTTTTGACGAAGCCCGGGTGCCTGCCGACGCCTTGATTGGTGAAGAAAACCAAGGCTGGGCCATTGCCAAATTTTTGCTGGAGCACGAACGCGGCGGCTCGACCGCCCCGCACTTGCGCGCCCGACTGGCTCGCCTGCACAGCGCTTTTGACGAAGCTTTTGACGAAGCTTTTGGCGACGATTTTGGGGCGCACAAGTCGGTTGACAGCGAGTCGGGCGACTTGGCCTTGGCCCTGGCGAACGCGCAATGCCGCATCGACGCCTTGCACGCTTGGGAGCAGCAAGTGCTGGCTGCGCGCATGGGCCGCGGCACGGCACCCGGCTGGTTGGCCGCTGCGCCGTCCATGGGCAAACTGCTGGCGACCGAGCTCAAACAGCACCTGACTGAGCTGGGCATGGACATTGCCGGGCCCAACGGCGCCAGCGCTTTGGCCATCGACGAAGCCCAAGCCCATTCGCTGGACTTGCCAGAGGCCTCGGTGTTTGCCACCCATGCTTACCTCAACGACCGGGCCGCCTCGATTTATGGCGGCACCAACGAAGTCCAGCGCAACCTGATTGCGCGCCACATCTTGGGGGCCGATGTGGTCGAACCTCTGCTGGCCACAGACGAGACCCAAGCCATGCTGCTGGCCAGCTTGCAAGGCTGGCTGCAAGACCAATGCCCGTTTGAAAAACGCGTACATCTTTTGGCCACGCCCCAAGCCATTGAGCCGCTTTGGCAAGGCTTGGCCCGCGACCTGGGCTTGCTGGGCGCAGCGCTGGCCGAATCGCTGGGCGGCTCCGGCGGCGGCTTGGCCGAGCAACTGCTGATCGGTCAAGCGCTTGGCAGCGCCTTGGTACCTGAGCCGTATGTCGCCACGGCGGTGCTGGGGGCCAGCTTGCTGCAGGCGTTGGGCGGTGGCCCCAGCGACACGCTGCTGGCGCAGTTGTTGCAGGGCGTGGGGCAGGGCACCGTGCGCCTGGCGGTGGCGGCCTTGGAGCCCGACGGTCGGGCGGATGTGGCCAGGGTGCAAACCCGACTGCACGGACCCGAGGGCAGCCAACGCCTGACGGGTCGCAAAGCCTTGGTGCGCGGCGCGCCGTGGGCCACCCATTGGCTGGTGACGGCCAAAGACGAGGCGGGCCTGCTGCGTGTGGTCTTGCTGCTGCCCTCAGCGGCAGGCATCGGGCGGCGCGATGTGCGCCTGATCGACGGCGCATGGGCCAGCGAAATCGCGTTTGACAACAGCCCCGTCATGGCCTGTTTGGGCGCGGGCGATGCCCAAGCCGCACTCCAAACCGCATGGCAAGCCGCCATGCTGGTCACGGGTGCGGAGGCGGTGGGCGTCATGCAAAGCCTGATGCGCGACACCCTGGCCTATGTGGGCCAGCGCAAGCAGTTTGGCCAGACGCTGGCGTCGTTCCAAGCCTTGCAGCACCGCTTGGCCGACATGTACTTGGCCCTGGTGCAGGCCGCCGCAGCCGTGGGGGCCTGTGCCGACGTGATGCAAGAAGCCAGTGCCGAGCAGCGTGCCCGCCGCATCGCATCGGCCCATGTGGCCGTGCTGCGTGCCGCCCGCCTGGTGGGCCAAGGCGCGGTGCAGTTGCACGGCGGCATGGGCATGACCGAGGAGCTGGCCATTGGCCACGGCTTCAAGCGGCTGACGGTGATGGAGCAGCAGTTTGGCGGGGTGACGCAGCATCTGCGAAGGGTCGCGGGTTTGGGTTAGGGCACACAGAGGGGCTGACGGTCCATCATTTTGGGCCTCCATAGACTGGCATGTTCTCCATCTTCCCCGCCCCCTCAGTGCCCAACTTGCTCAAGGTCATCACCCTCGCATCAACTTCTGAATCAAATCCGCTGCCCCTGAGGCTTGGTATTTGCGCATCAGCTTGACGCGGTAGATTTCCACCGTGCGGTGGCTCAGCCCCAAGGCACGGCCAATTTCTTTGCTGGTCAGGCCCTGCATCAGGTGGGCAGCGACTTCGCGCTCGCGGGGTGTCAGCTCGGCTTTGACGGGTTTGCGCTCCGACAAATCTTCAAAGGTCCAGATTCCGGCCTCGTGCGGGGCGTCGCGGTTGAGTGCCCGGCCTGTGACGTGGCACCAAAACGCCTCGCCCTTCAAGCGGCCATCCACTCGTTTCATGACCCGGTCGTCGGCGTACACCCCTTTGGCGTTCAGGATGGGCGTGATGCGCTGGCCGGTGCGTTCGTACTCGTCAGCGCTGGGGTAGAGCAGCTGAAACGTCTGGCCGATCAGTTGCGCACGTTCCACGCCAAACATCTCGCACACCCGCTGATTGCAGTCCACCATGCTGCGATTGCGCGAGAGCACCATGCCGATGGGGGCCAGGTCAAAGGCGAGGCGGTAGTCAATGTCGTTCGTCATGGGGATAGCAATGGCGGCAAGGGGCAAGCGGCGTGTTCAAGGGGGGCACCGCGAGCGGAGCGTGGCGATCTCATGTTGCAGGTCACTGAGGGCTGACCATTACGAAAAACTACGTATCGCAATACGTAGTATCGTAGCGTTTTCATCCTCTTCTGGAGATTGGCGTGAACAAGATTTTTCCTTCCGCAGCCGAAGCCCTCAAGGGCATCGTGGCTGACGGGCAACTGATTGGCGTGGGCGGTTTTGGCCTGTGCGGCATTCCCGAGGCGCTGATCGACGCGCTCAAGGACAGCGCTGTACAAAACCTGACCGCGATCTCCAACAACGCGGGCGTGGACGACTTTGGCTTGGGCAAGCTGCTGCAAACCCGCCAGATCAAAAAAATGATCGCTTCTTATGTGGGCGAGAACAAAGAGTTCGAGCGCCAATATCTGGCGGGCGAGCTGGCGCTGGACTTCACGCCCCAGGGCACGTTGGCCGAAAAGCTGCGCGCGGGCGGCGCGGGCATTCCAGCCTTCTTCACCAAGACCGGTGTGGGCACCTTGGTGGCCGAGGGCAAAGAGCTGCGCGAGTTTGATGGCGAAACCTACGTCATGGAGCGCGCTTTGGTGCCCGACGTTTCGCTGGTCAAGGCGCACCGCGCCGACAAGTCCGGCAACCTGCAGTTCCGCTACACCTCGCGCAACTTCAACCCTGCGGTGGCCATGGCCGGAAAAATTTGCGTGGTCGAGGTCGAAGAGATTGTCGAAACCGGTGCCATGCACCCCGACAGCGTGCATTTGCCCGGCATTTATGTGCACCGCATCGTGCTGAACGCCAAGCCTGAAAAGCGCATCGAAAAGCGCACCATCACTGATAAAGCGGGAGTCTGATATGAGCTGGAGTCAAGACCAAATGGCCGCCCGTGCGGCCCACGAATTGGAAGACGGTTTTTACGTCAACCTGGGCATCGGCATCCCCACGCTGGTGGCCAACTTTGTGCCTGCCGAC
>JAHECM010000221.1 GCA_024641725.1 Limnohabitans sp.
GCCCACCCTCTCGGCTGCCCCGGCCAGCGCAGCTTTGAACAGCGCGGTTCTGAACAATGCAGTTCCGAACACCACCGATGCACCACAAAGGCAACGCGACCAGCAGGCGCGCACCATTGTGGCCAGCGAGCTGGAGAAAACCCGCCAGCGCCACGCCGAACTGGTGCAGACCTACCGCCAAGGGGCCCCCGCCCCGACCGAAGCCGATGGGCAGAGCCCGCAAAAATACCAAGAGCGTGTGGCCAGCTTGAAAGCCGACATCGAGCGCCATGAACGCGACATCGACAGCCTGCAGCGCGAGCTGGCCCGCAGGCCCGCGCCCTGAGTTCATCGCATTCAGCCCCAGCCCTCAGCCTTCAGCTCGTTCCCCAGACCATGACCACGCCCATCCCCAACCCCCGATTCCAGGCTTTTGACCTCTTGGCCACGCCGGTGGCTGTGCTGGACGTCCAAGGCACCATCGTGTCGGTCAACGCCGCGCTCGAAGACGTGCTCGGTCAGTCGCGCCGCACCCTGAACGGCCTGTCCTTGACGGAGCATTTTGTCGATGCCAAGCCGCTGCACAACGCCCTCAAGGGCGTGCGGGCCAACGAATTTGCTGCGCTGCGCTACGAGGCGCTGCTGCGCCGCGCGCACCACGACGACCCACTGCCCGTGCACGTCATCATCGCGCCCACAGACCTGCCAGACGAGGTCATTGTTGAGCTGCTGCCGGTGGAGCAGCAAACCCGCCAAGAGCGTGAAGAGCGCCAACTGGAGCAGGCGCAGGCCAACAAGGAGCTGATCCGCAATTTGGCGCACGAGATCAAGAACCCGCTGGGCGGCATTCGGGGGGCCGCCCAATTGCTGGAGATGGAGCTGGAGAGCAAAGACCTGACCGAATACACGCAGGTCATCATCCGCGAGGCCGACCGCCTGCAAACCTTGGTGGACCGGTTGCTGGCCCCGCACCGCCGCCCCCATGTGGTGGGCGATGTGAACATCCACGAGGTGTGTGAGCGGGTGCGCTCGCTGATCTTGGCCGAGTTCCCCAAGGGTCTGAAGGTGGTGCGCAACTACGACATCTCGATCCCCGAGTTCCGGGGCGACCGCGAGCAACTGATCCAAGCGGTGCTCAACATCGCCCACAACGCGGCGCAGGCCCTGCACGAGCGCGTGGCGCAGGGCGATGGCCGCATCGAATTGAAGACCCGCATCCTGCGCCAAGTCACCTTTGGCAAGCAGCGTTACCGCCTGGCATTGGAATTGCATGTGATCGACAACGGGCCTGGTGTTCCAGACTCGATCAAGGACCGCATTTTCTTCCCGTTGATCTCGGGGCGCGAAGGCGGCTCTGGCCTGGGGCTGACGCTGGCGCAAACCTTTGTTCAGCAGCACCATGGCCTGATCGAGTGTGACAGCGAGCCCGGTTGTACGGATTTCAAAATCCTGATTCCGTTGCCCTGATTTCTAGAAAGCGCGCATCTCCATGAAACCGATCTGGATCGTAGACGATGACCAATCCATCCGGTTTGTGCTCGAAAAAGCACTGCTGCGCGAGGGCTTGCCCACCCGCAGCTTCACCAACCCGCGTGAAGTTCTCAAGGCGCTGGACGCCGAAGACAGCCTGAGCGGACAAGGTGGCCCGCAGGTGCTGGTCAGCGACATCCGCATGCCCGGTGGCTCGGGGTTGGACTTGTTGGCCGCCGTCAAGCAGCGCTTGCCGGGTTTGCCGGTCATCATCATGACCGCGTTCTCTGACCTCGACAGTGCGGTCTCGGCTTTCCAAAGTGGCGCGTTTGAGTACCTGCCCAAACCCTTTGACTTGCCCAAGGCGGTCGAGCTGATCCGCCGCGCTGTGGACGAAAGTCAGCGCGACGAAGTGGCTGAAGAAAAGATCGAAGAAGCCCCTGAAATGCTGGGCCAAGCGCCGGCCATGCAGGACGTGTTCCGGGCCATTGGCCGGCTGTCGCAGAGCCAAGTCACGGTGATGATCACGGGCGAATCCGGCTCGGGCAAAGAGCTGGTGGCGCGTGCGCTGCACAAGCACTCGCCCCGTGCGGGCGGCCCCTTTGTGGCGATCAACACCGCCGCCATTCCCAAAGACCTGCTGGAGAGTGAACTCTTTGGCCACGAGCGCGGCGCGTTCACCGGGGCGCAGGCCTCGCGGCGCGGGCGCTTTGAGCAGGCCGACGGGGGCACGCTGTTTTTGGACGAAATTGGCGACATGCCCTTTGACCTGCAAACCCGCTTGCTGCGTGTGCTGTCGGACGGCAACTTTTACCGCGTGGGCGGGCACAGCGCGGTCAAGTCCAATGTGCGCGTGATCGCTGCGACCCACCAAGACTTGGAGCAGCGCGTCAAAGACGGCGTGTTCCGCGAGGACTTGTTCCACCGCCTGAATGTGATTCGCTTGCGCTTGCCCGCCTTGCGCGAGCGGCGCGAAGACGTGCCCATGTTGACCCGCTACTTTTTGCAGCGCAGCGCGCAGCAGCTGGGCGTGGAGCCCAAACGGATCGCTGAAGCCGCGCTCGCGCAGTTGGGCCATTTTCAGTTTCCGGGCAATGTGCGCCAGCTGGAGAACATCTGCCACTGGCTGACCGTGATGGCCCCGGCCCAAGTGATCGAACCCAAAGACTTGCCGCCCGAAGTGCTGCAGTCTGCCGAGCCTGTGGCGTTGCTGGCTGGGGCGGGCGCTGGCTTGGCCGTGGCCGATTCGGGGGCGGCTCTGGGCGGTATGGCTGGTGGCGTGGTTGGCAGCCTTACGGGTGGCGTGACGGGTGGCGGTGTAGCTGATGGGGGCGGCGGTTTTGCGCCCTTGGCGAGCGAGCCGGCCGCAGCCACGCCGAGCGCCTGGGAAGCCTTGCTCGAGCGCGAAGCCCTGCAATGGCTAGAGAGTGGCCGCACCGATGTGTGGGAGGTGCTGACGGGCCGGTTTGAAACCCGCTTGATTCAGGCCGCGTTGTTCAGCACCCGGGGACGCCGCATTGAAGCGGCGCAAAAGTTGGGCATTGGCCGCAACACCATCACCCGCAAGATCCAGGAGCTGGACATCAAGGAGTGAGCACGCCGGGCTGATGGCTGTGGGAGCTGCGACCTCGCAGCGATTTGCATGGGACTGCAGTGCCCCACCTTCGCCCCATCGCCGCGAGGGCGCGGCTCCTACAGTGCGGCGATCAGTTCTTGCGGGCCACCCAATAGGTGGCGCCTTCGGGGCCGTAGTGCTCGGCATGTGGGACGTTGTGCGCAAGGGTGAACTCGTCGCCCGGCGTCAGGTAGCGCTTTTGGCTTTTGCCGCTGGCATCGGTCAGGGTCAGCCACAGTTGCCCAGCCGTCACGCGGGCTTTGACGCCAAAGGGGTGGGTGTG
>JAHECM010000003.1:0-9429 GCA_024641725.1 Limnohabitans sp.
AACCCAGCTTGGGCTTGGCCCCGCTGATCGTCAAAGAAATTTTCTCCATCATCGAGACCCTGCGGCAAACCGGCGTGACCATTGTGTTGGTCGAGCAAAACGCCCGCGCTGCACTGGCGGTGGCCGATGAGGGCTATGTGCTGGAGATGGGCGAG
This sequence comes from Limnohabitans sp., assembly GCA_024641725.1. Lineage (GTDB taxonomy): Bacteria > Pseudomonadota > Gammaproteobacteria > Burkholderiales > Burkholderiaceae_C > Limnohabitans_A. The sequence continues at coordinate 156 of JAHECM010000003.1, forward strand.
ATCGGCCTGCACGGCAAAGCCGCCGACCTGGCACAAGACCCGCGTGTGATCGAGACCTACCTCGGTGCCGCCAAAAAGTAACCCCCGATTGCATTGACCATGAACGCCTACCAACCCCGCACCGACGACATGCAGTTTGTGCTGTCCCGCGTTTTGAACGCGCCCGCCCAACTGCAAGCCCTGCCCGCTTTTGCCGAGGTGGACCCTGAGTTGATGCAGCAAGTGCTGGACGAAGCGGGCAAATTTGTGGGCGAAGTCATCGCCCCGCTCAACCGCGATGGCGACGAGATCGGCGCGCAGTGGCGAGACGGTGCGGTCACCATGCCGCCGGGCTTCAAAGACGCCTACCAATCCTTCTGGCAATCGGGCTGGCCGGCCTTGGCCGCCAGCACCGAAGACGGCGGCCAGGGCCTGCCCAGCGTGCTCGAAGCCATGCTCTACGAAATGCTGAGTGCCGCGAATCACGGCTGGACCATGGCGCCCGGCTTGCTGCACGGTGCATACGAGTGCATCAAGCACCACGCCAGCGACGAACTCAAGGCGCTGTATCTGGAGAAAGTGGCCACTGGCGAATGGCTGGCCACCATGTGCCTGACCGAGCCGCATGCGGGCTCGGACTTGGGCCTGGCCCGTACCAAGGCCGTGCCCTTGCCCGATGGCCGCTACGCCGTCAGTGGCACCAAAATTTTCATCTCGGGCGGCGAGCATGACCTGAGCGACAACATCGTGCACCTGGTGCTGGCCCGCCTGCCCGACGCGCCGCCCGGCCCCAAAGGCCTGTCGCTGTTCTTGGTGCCCAAGTTCTACCCCGACGGCACGCGCAGCCGCGTGCACTGCGACCGCATCGAAGAAAAAATGGGCCTGCACGGCAGCCCCACCTGCGTGATGCGTTTTGACGAAGCGGTGTGCCAGATCGTGGGCGAGCCCGGCAAAGGTTTGAGCGCGATGTTCGTGATGATGAATGCCGCCCGCCTGCATGTGGCCTTGCAAGGCATTGGCCTCTTGGACGCCGCTTGGCAAAAGGCCGACGCCTACGCCCAAGAGCGCCGCCAAATGCGTGCACCGGGCAAAGGCAAGTCGGCAGCAGAGGCTGACTTCATTGCCGAGCACCCCGCCATGCGCCGCATCTTGGACACCCAGCGCGCCTGGGTGGATGCGGGGCGCGTGCTGGCTTACCGCACTGCGCTCGAACTCGACCTGATCAAACACAGCCCTGACGCCAACACGCAAGCCGCCGCCCAGCGTTGGTGCGCCCTCGTCACGCCGGTCATGAAGTCGGTGTTCACCCACCAAGCCTTTCATGGCGGCAGCGATTGCCTCCAGGTGTTTGGTGGCCACGGTTATGTGCGCGAATGGGGCATTGAGCAAATCGTGCGCGACGCCCGCGTGGCCATGATCTACGAAGGCACCAACGAAATCCAAGCCATTGACCTGCTGGTGCGCAAGGTGCTGACCGACGGTGGCCAGGGCATGAACGCCTTGATGGACACCCTCGGTGCCGATTTGGTGCCAACTGATCCAGCACACACGAAGGCAAACACGCAGGCACACACGCAAGCCCTCAAGCGAATGCAATCTTTGCGCACTTTGACCGCGCAAATCGTCCACACTGCCCCCCAAGACGCGGCTTTGGCTTTTCGCGTGGCCGACGATTACCTGCGCGCTGTGGCGCTGGTGCTGATGGACTGGGCCTGGCTGCGCATCGAAGCGGGCTTAAGTGCCGACACCCCCAACGCACTGGCGCGCTGGACCACCCCGGCACAGGCCTTGCGCCACTGGGTGTTGCCCGAGTTCGACATGCGCTGCGCCATCATCGGGCAGCAGTGCGCGGCTGCAGCAGCTTCAGCGCTTGTGGCGGCCTGACACGCACCATGGCCCAAAGCAGTTCTTTGCCCAGCAGCGCACGTCAAAGGGCAAACGCCAACGCCCTCAGCGCGGGACGCCCTTTGCCCCAGAAAAACACGGACAGCAGCACAAAGAAAGCCAAAGTCAAAGTCAAAGCGAACAGCTTGCCGCAGGTCACGGCTGTTGAGCAGGTGGACACCACTTACCTGCAAACCTTGTTGGGTTACAACGCGCGGCGCGCGGCGCTGACGATCATTGAGGGTTTTTTGGCGCGCATGGCCGAGTTCGGCCTCAAGCCCGTGGACTTTTCTGTCATGTCGGTGATCCACCACAACCCGGGCGTGACCTCGCGCCAGTTGTGCTCGGCGCTGAATTTGCTGCCTCCCAATTTGGTGGGGCTGGTGCAGTCGCTTGAAGCGCGCGGTCTGATCCACCGCCTGCCCCACCCCACGGACGGCCGCGCCACGGGACTGCACCCCACCCCCGACGGCGCAGCCCTGATGCAACAAGCCGAACAAGCCGCCACCGACCTGGAAATCGAGCGTTCGGCCCGCCTGAGCGCTGCCCAACGCAAAACGCTGCTGGACTTGCTGCAAAAAATCTACCTCTGAGGCTTCGACCGCAGGGGCGCACGCCCCAGCGGCGGTTGCGGGCGCGACCCGAACAGACATGCACACCCACGCGACAGGCGCTTTCGCTGGCCTCTGGCAACATGCTGTCCCAACACCAACCCTTCTTGACCCTGCCCACTATGCCCGGAGACACCATGCCCAAGCTGCCCCACTGCTGGCCTGCAGACGCACAGCAAGCCCTTTTGGTCGGCCGCGTCTGGCAAGTCGGCATCGGCCCCACCGTGGTCGCGGCATCGCCCGACGGCCTGTTTGACCTCAGCTTGCTGGCGCCCACCAGCAGCGCCTTGCTGGAGTTGCCCGAGGCCGCCGCGCGCGTGCGTGCGCACTTGGGCAGCGGGCAAGCCGCGCGCTTGGCCGAGTCGGCCCAAACGGTCATCGACAACAGTGACGAAGCCCACCGCGACACCCGCCAAGCCTGGCTGCTGGCGCCTTGCGACCTGCAAGCCGTCAAGGCCTCCGGCGTGACCTTTGTGGCCAGCATGCTCGAGCGCGTCATTGAGGAGCAAGCCCGGGGCGACGCCAGCCGCGCCGAAGCCGTGCGCCAAGCCGTGGTCTCCGTGATTGGTGAGAACCTGCGCAGCGTGCGTCCCGGCTCACCCGAGGCAGCCCAACTCAAAGACGTGCTGCTGGCACAAGGCCTGTGGTCGCAGTACTTGGAAGTCGGCATTGGCCCGGACGCCGAAATTTTCACCAAAGCGCAGCCCATGAGTGCGGTGGGGCACGGTGCCTGGGTGGGGCTGCACCCGGGCAGCGCCTGGAACAACCCCGAGCCCGAAATCGTGCTCGCGGCCAACTCGCGCGGCGAAGTGGTCGGAGCCAGCTTGGGCAACGACGTGAACCTGCGCGACTTTGAAGGCCGCAGCGCCCTGCTGCTGGGCAAGGCCAAGGACAACAACGCCAGTTGCGCCATCGGGCCCTTCATTCGGCTGTTTGATGCGCATTTCGGCATCGACGATGTGCGCCAGTGCGACCTGGCCATGCAAGTGGACGGGCTGGACTCGTTTGTGATGCAAGGCAGCAGCAGCCTCTCCCAAATCAGCCGCGACCCGCTCAACTTGGTCAGCCAAGCCATGGGGCCTTACCACCAGTACCCCGACGGCATGATGCTGTTTTTGGGCACCATGTTCGCCCCCACACAAGACCGACACGGCCCGGGCCAGGGCTTCACGCATGTGGTGGGCGACACCGTGCGCGTGTCCACCCCCGCGCTGGGCACCTTGTTCAACCGCGTGACCACCAGTGACCAAGCACCCGCTTGGACTTATGGCGCGGGTGCGCTGATGCGCGATCTGGCACGGCGAGGCCTGCTGGCATAATTTTGGGTGTTCCGGCCGCCGAGTGCGGCCGGTTTTTCATCCTTACCCCTGCGAAAGAACGCCATGAACACCACCCCCTCCGGCCTGCAATACGAAGACACCGTTGTCGGCGAAGGCGCTGAAGCGACCCCTGGCCAGAATGTGGTCGTGCACTACACCGGCTGGCTCTTCAAAGACGGTGAGCAAGGCGCCAAATTTGACTCCAGCAAGGACCGCCGTGACCCGTTCGTGTTCTCTTTGGGCGCGGGCATGGTCATCAAGGGCTGGGACGAAGGCGTGGCTGGCATGAAAGTCGGCGGCGCACGCACCCTGATCATTCCACCCGAGTTGGGCTACGGTGCACGGGGCGCGGGCGGCGTGATCCCGGGCAACGCCACCTTGAAGTTCGACGTGGAACTCTTGGCCCTCGAAAACTGAGCCCTGCTTTGGCGCTCCACCCGGTCTGCTGGCCGGGTTTTTTCAAAAACCCCTCTTGAAAATACGGATTCAGGCCCGAATTACGGGCCTGTTCTTCTGTTTTGTCGATTTTTATGTCCGAAAACACCGCTCCCCAAGACCCCTCTACACCGGTCGATGCACCATCCGCCGAAACCGCAGCACCGGATCTGGCCACGCAACTGGCTGACATCACCGCCAAAAACGCCGAATTGGCCGATTTGTACCTGCGTGCCCAGGCCGATGTGCAAAATGCACGCCGTCGCGCCGACGACGAAGTGGCCAAAGCCCGCAAATTTGCGCTGGAGTCCTTTGCCGACAGCCTGCTGCCCGTGCTGGACAGCCTGGAAGCCGGCCTGGCCTTGCCCAACGCCACCATTGAGCAGATTCGCGAGGGCTCCGAGGCCACTTTGCGTCAACTCAAAAGTGCGCTGGAACGCAACAAAGTGATCGAAATTGCCCCACCTGCGGGCACCAAATTCGACCCCCACCACCACCAAGCCATCAGCGTGGTGCCTGCCGAGCAAGAAGCCAACACCGTGGTCACGGTGCTGCAAAAAGGCTATTCCATCGCCGAGCGCGTGCTGCGCCCTGCCTTGGTGACGGTGACTGCACCCAAGTAAGGCGCACAAGGCTTCGCTGACCATGACCCCATCGGTGTCATGACTGAAACGAAGTCAAACCAGCGCCTGCACTTGAATTTCTGCACATCCGCACCATCTCTTCATCAGTTTCAAATTTCTTCACGGAGTACACATCATGGGAAAAATCATCGGTATTGACTTGGGCACCACCAACTCGTGCGTGGCCATCATGGAAGGCAACACCACCAAGGTGATCGAAAACGCCGAAGGCGCGCGCACCACGCCGTCCATCATTGCTTACCAAGAAGACGGCGAAATCCTCGTCGGCGCTTCGGGCAAGCGCCAAGCGGTCACCAACCCCCGCAACACGCTCTACGCTGTCAAACGCCTGATCGGTCGCAAATTCTCCGAAAAAGAAGTGCAAAAGGACATCGACATGATGCCCTACACCATCACCAAGGCTGACAACGGCGACGCTTGGGTGGAAGTGCGTGGCAACAAGTTGGCCCCCCAGCAAATCAGCGCTGAAATCTTGCGCAAGATGAAGAAAACCGCCGAAGACTACCTCGGCGAAGAAGTGACCGAAGCCGTCATCACGGTGCCCGCTTACTTCAACGACGCCCAACGCCAAGCCACCAAAGACGCTGGCCGCATTGCGGGCCTGGACGTCAAGCGCATCATCAACGAGCCCACCGCTGCAGCGTTGGCTTTTGGCCTGGACAAGCAAGAAAAAGGCGACCGCAAAATCGCCGTGTACGACTTGGGTGGCGGCACCTTTGACGTGTCCATCATCGAAATCGCCGACGTGGACGGCGAAAAGCAGTTCGAAGTGCTGTCCACCAACGGTGACACCTTCTTGGGTGGCGAAGACTTTGACCAACGCATCATCGACTTCATCATCGGCGAGTTCAAGAAAGAGTCCGGCGTTGACTTGACCAAAGACGTGCTGGCACTGCAGCGCCTGAAAGAAGCCGCTGAAAAAGCCAAGATCGAGCTGTCTTCATCGTCGGCCACCGACGTGAACCTGCCCTACATCACCGCTGACGCCACTGGCCCCAAGCACCTGAACGTCAAGCTGACCCGCGCCAAGTTCGAGTCGCTGGTGGACGAGCTGATCGAGCGCTCCATCGCGCCTTGCCGCACCGCCATCAAAGACGCCGGCATCAATGTGGCCGACATCGACGACGTGATCTTGGTCGGGGGTCAAACCCGCATGCCCAAGGTGCAAGAAAAGGTCAAAGAATTCTTTGGCAAAGAGCCCCGCAAGGACGTGAACCCTGACGAAGCCGTGGCTGTGGGCGCGGCCATCCAGGGCCAAGTGCTGTCGGGTGACCGCAAGGACGTGCTGCTGCTGGACGTGACCCCCTTGTCTTTGGGCATCGAGACCATGGGCGGTGTCATGACCAAGATGATCACCAAGAACACCACGATCCCGACCAAGTTTGCACAGACCTTCTCGACCGCTGAAGACAACCAGCCTGCCGTGACCATCAAGGTGTTCCAGGGCGAGCGCGACATCGCTGCGGGCAACAAGGCGCTGGGCGAGTTCAACCTCGAAGGCATCCCGCCCGCATCGCGCGGCACACCTCAAATTGAAGTGTCTTTTGACATCGACGCCAACGGCATCTTGCATGTGGGCGCCAAAGACAAAGGCACGGGCAAAGAGAACAAAATCACCATCAAAGCCAACTCCGGTCTGTCGGAAGCCGAGATCCAGCAAATGGTCAAGGACGCCGAACTCAACGCTGCCGAAGACAAGAAAAAGCTGGAACTGGTGCAAGCGCGCAACTCTGGCGAAGCCTCGGTGCACAGCGTCAAGAAGAGCTTGACCGAGCATGGCGACAAGATCGATGCCTCCGAAAAAGAAGCCATCGAAAAAGCCGTCAAAGAACTGGAAGAAGTTTTGACCGGTGAAGACAAAGACGCGATCGAAGCCATGACCGAAGCACTGATGACCGCCAGCCAAAAGCTGGGCGAGAAGGTGTACGCCGACATGCAAGCGCAGCAAGCCGCTGCGGGTGCAGGTGCAGGTGCTGCTGGCGCGCCAGAGGCCAAACCACAAGACGACAACGTCGTGGACGCCGAAGTCAAGGAAGTCAAAAAGGGCTGACGCCCAAAGTGATGCTGTGGGAGTGAATCTGCACTAGCGCAGCCATTCGGCCGCAGGCGCGGCCTCCCTCTCAACCGCTGCAGCGTCCCGCGTTTTACGTGGGGCGCTTTTTGCATGAAGCCGCCTGAAAAGGCCAAGGTCAACGAGTCATGGCAACGAAACGCGATTTTTACGAAGTGCTGGGTGTTCCCAAAAACGCCACAGACGAGGACATCAAAAAGGCCTATCGCAAACTGGCGATGAAGCACCACCCTGACCGCAACCAGGGGGACGCGGCCAAGGATGCCGAAGCCAAGTTCAAAGAGGTCAAAGAGGCCTATGAAATGCTGTCGGACGCGCAAAAGCGCGCCGCCTACGACCAGTACGGGCATGCGGGTGTCGACCCCAATATGCGCGGCCCCGGCGGGGGTGGCGAAGGCTTCGGCGGCTTTGGCGAAGCCTTTGGCGACATTTTTGGCGACATCTTTGGCGGGGGCGGTCGCGGTGGGCGCGGCGGCGGGGGACGTCAGGTCTTTCGTGGCAACGACCTGAGCTACGCGATGGAGGTCACGCTCGAAGAAGCGGCCAACGGCAAAGACGCGCAATTGCGCATCCCCAGCTGGGACGAGTGCGACACCTGCCACGGCAGCGGCGCCAAGCCCGGCACCAGTGCCAAAACTTGCGCAACCTGCCACGGCCAAGGCCAAGTGCAGATGCGCCAAGGCTTTTTCAGCGTGCAGCAAACTTGTCCGCATTGCCGAGGTTCGGGCAAGATCATTCCCGACCCCTGCGGCACCTGCAGCGGCCAAGGCAAACTCAAAAAGCAAAAAACACTGGAAGTCAAAATCCCGTCCGGCATCGACGATGGCATGCGCATTCGCAGCGCTGGCAATGGTGAGCCAGGCACCAATGGCGGACCACCCGGTGACCTGTACATCGAAATTCGCTTGCAAAAGCACGACATCTTCGAGCGCGAGGGCGACGATCTGCACTGCGCTGTGCCCATCAGCTTCAGCAAAGCCGCGCTGGGCGGCGAAATCGAAGTGCCCACCTTGGGCGGCAAGGCCGCGATCGACATCCCCGAAGGCACCCAAACCGGCAAGCAGTTCCGCTTGCGGGGCAAGGGCATCAAGGGGGTGCGCAGCAGCTACCCGGGCGATCTGTACTGCCACATCACAGTTGAGACCCCCGTGAAACTCACCGAGCATCAGAAAAAGTTGCTCAAAGAGTTTGACGAGTCACTGAAAAAAGGCGGTGCCAAACACCAGCCCACCGAAGGCAGTTGGACAGACAAGCTCAAAGGCTTCTTCGGGGCCTGATGCGGCTTCGAGCCCTTGCGCAAAGAGCTCGCCTTGGCGAGCTCTTTTTATTGATCTCGGTCAAGACAAACGCGCCGCAGCGCCCTAACATGAAGGCATGAGCGCCACCATCACCTTCCTCGGCGGAGCGGACACTGTCACCGGCTCCAAGTACCTTGTGCAGCACAAGGGCCAAAGCCTGTTGGTCGACTGCGGCTTGTTTCAGGGCTACAAACAATTGCGGCTGCGCAACTGGAGCGCCTTACCGATTCCCGCCAAAGACGTGGACGCGGTCATCTTGACCCACGCCCACCTCGACCACAGCGGTTACTTGCCCTTGCTCGTCAAGGAGGGCTACACGGGGCAAGTGCATGCCACGTCGGGCACCTGCGATTTGTGCCGCATCTTGCTGCCCGACAGTGGGCACATTCAAGAAGAAGACGCGTTTTTTGCCAATCGGCACGGCTTTTCAAAACATGCGCCGGCCTTGCCGCTGTACACCAAGCAAGACGCCCTGGACAGCCTCCAGCAGTTGCGCGCCGAACAGCTGGGCCAGTGGTTTGAACCCCTGAGCGGATGGAAAGCCCGCTTCCAAGCAGCAGGGCATATTTTGGGTGCGGCCAGCTTGCTGCTGGACGTGGGCGGGCGACGCATCCTGTTTTCAGGTGACTTGGGGCGACCCGACGACGCACTCATGAACCCACCTGAGCCACCGCCGCAAGCGGACACGGTGCTGATCGAGTCCACCTACGGCAACCGCCAGCACCCACAAGAAAAAATCTTTGCCGAGCTGGGCCCCTTGCTGCAAAAGCTGGCCAAACGCGGCGGCGTGGCGGTGGTGCCGGTGTTTGCGGTAGGCCGTGCTCAAGCCGTGCTGCACACCATCGCCCAACTCAAGGCGGCGGGCGAGCTGCCCAGGGGTTTGCCCATTTTTCTGGACAGCCCCATGGCCATCCACACCACCGCCCTCTTTGAGCGGCACATGGGCGAGCACCGGCTGAACCGGGACGAAGTGCACGCCATGGACCGTGTGGCCACCATGCTGGAAACGCCCGAGCAATCCAAATCGCTGGCG
>JAHECM010000003.1:9529-16490 GCA_024641725.1 Limnohabitans sp.
GGTGTGGCAAAGCTGCTGACCCCTTTCAAACGCTTGATTTCGGGCAGAAATTCGCGTTCTTGCACCGCCTCTCGCAATGCGGCTTGCAAGGGCGCATCCAACAGGTCCAAGCGGTCAAACCAGGCCAGCTCATGGCCTTCGGCGTCCATCACGCCCACGCCCACCTCGGGTGCGGTGACCGGATAGGCCCGCACCACCACCACCTGCTGGTGGCGCAGGCCCTGGGCATCGACCCACAACCAACGGCCCATGGGGTCTCGCTGCAAACTCGCGCTCATGCGTGCACCTCTTGTGTCTGTGGTGTAGCGCTGCCCAGCACCGCGCCCTCGGCTTCGGCCTGGCGCTGCTGGGCTTCGTACAGTCGCCAATAAGCGCCTTGGGTTTCCATCAGGGCTTCGTGGGTGCCCTCTTCCACCACCTCGCCTTTGTCCATCACCACCAAGCGGTCGGCCTTGCGCAGGGTGGACAGCCGGTGGGCAATGGCAATGGTGGTGCGCCCACGCACCAGGTTGTCCAGTGCACGCTGGATTTCTTTCTCGGTTTCGGTGTCCACCGCCGAGGTGGCTTCGTCCATGATCAAAATGCGCGGATTGATGAGCAAAGCGCGGGCAATGGAAATGCGCTGACGCTCCCCCCCCGACAGGCCCTGGCCACGTTCGCCCACCAGCGAGTCGTAGCCTTGGGGCATGCGCAAGATGAACTCGTGTGCATGCGCGGCGCGGGCAGCCGAGATGATCTCTTCTCGCGTGGCGTCCGGTTTGCCGTAGGCGATGTTGTCGGCAATCGTGCCAAAGAACAAAAACGGCTCCTGCAGCACCAAACCAATCTGGCGTCGGTAGTCGGCAATGCGCAACTGGCGAATGTCCACACCGTCCAACTCGATGGCGCCCTCGCTCAGGTCATAGAAGCGACAAATCAGGTTGACCAACGTGCTCTTGCCCGAGCCACTGTGGCCAACCAGCCCAATCATTTGGCCCGGCGCGATGTCCAAGTTGAGCTGGCGGATCACCGCACGGTTGCCATAGCGAAAACCCGCCTCGCGCAGCGCAATGTGACCCGTCACAGTGGCGGGCAAGGCCACCGGCTGGGCCGGTTCGGGCACGCTGGAGACGTGGTCCAAGATGTCAAAAATGCGCTTGGCCCCAGAGGCCGCCTTCTGGGTGTGCGACACGATGCGGCTCATGGAATCCAGGCGCGTATAAAAACGCCCGATGTAGGCCAAAAACGCGGTCAACACCCCCACTGTGATGCGGTCGTGCGCCACCAGCCAAATGCCAAAGCCCCACACCACCAACAAACCCACCTCGGTCATCAAGGCCACGGTGGGCGCAAACAGCGACCACACCCGGTTCAGGCGGTCGTTGACATGCAAGTTGTGCCGGTTGGCGTCTTTGAAGCGCTGGGCCTCGCGGTCTTCTTGGGCAAAGGCCTTGACCACCCGAATGCCGGGAATGGTGTCGGCCAGCACGTTGGTGACTTCGGCCCAGACACGGTCGATCTTTTCAAAGCCAGTGCGCAAGCGGTCGCGCACCACATGGATCAACCAGCCAATGAAGGGCAGCGGCAGCAGCGTGATGACCGCCAGCGTTGGGTTGATGGTGAACAAAATGAGCGATGTCATCACGATCATCAGCACATCGGTGGCGAAGTCCAGCAGGTGCAGCGACAAGAACACGTTGATGCGGTCGGTCTCGTTGCCAATGCGGGCGATCAGATCGCCGGTGCGCCGCTCGCCAAAATATTCGAGCGACAAGCTCAACAGGTGCTGGTAAGTGGTGGTGCGCAAGTCGGCCCCAATGCGCTCAGACACCAGCGCCAAAATATAGGTTTTGGCCCAACCCAGCGCCCAAGCCAGCAAGGCGGCAGCGAACAAGCCTCCCAGGTAAGTGGCCACCAAGGAGGCATCGATCGGTGTGCCGCTTTGGTAGGGAATTAGCACCTCGTCCATGAGCGGCATGGTCATGTAGGGCGGCACCAAGGTGGCGGCGGTCGAGGCCAGCGTGAGCGCAAAACCCAGCAACAGTTGCCGTCGGTAAGGCCGGGCAAACCGCCAGAGTTTGAGCAAGGTCCAAGTCGATGGGGGGGCCAGGTCTTCGCGCCCGCAGCTGGGGCAATCCGCGTCCTCGTCGCTCAGCACCGCCTGGCAAACCGGACACATGGCGGCAAAGGCCCCAGCACGCAGGGCCTGCAAGGGCGCACCGTCGGCCGCACGGTTTTTGGCCAGCTCCAGCATGGCCACGGTGCGCGCGGCCGCGGCCTGCACACCCAATGTGAAGCGCCACACCGCCAAACGCTCGCCGGCGGTGACCAGCTCCAAACTGCCCACCCCAGCGTGGTCCGTCAGTTTCAAACAAAAATCGGGCTGCAAATCCCAGCTTTGCCAGTTTTTTTGATCCCTTGCCCCCGTCAACAGCCGTTGATCGGTCAGAATAAGGGCAGTTTTTGCGAACTTCAGTGCCTTGTTCAGGTCAACTTCAAGAAAGGCTGAGACGTTTTCATCAGGCTGTAACTGTGCTTTGACCTCTTTTAGCCAAGCATCCGGAATGACCGGACGCGACGCAGAGGGGGGTGTTGGAGTCATGGATACAAGCCTGGAGTGGACCGGAATGAACCCGGCTCACGGAATCTTCTGATTGATAAATGGCCCCGTTTATGCCCATGCACCCAGTCATCACTGAGAGACAAGCCGGAACCTGCAATGGTCGGTCATTGTATCGCCGAGCCCTTTTTTCATGAGCGCCAAAAACATCCAATTCCTGCGCATGACCCATCTGCGCGGCCCCAGCATCTGGACCTACCCCCCCGTCATCGAAGCCTTGGTGGACATCGGGGAACTCGAAAACTTCCCCTCCAACACCTTGCCAGGCTTCAATGAGCGCCTGGGGGCTTGGCTGCCCGGCCTGATCGAGCACCGTTGCAGCCCGGGCGTGCGCGGTGGCTTTTTGCAGCGGCTTGAGACCGGCACCTGGCCCGGCCACATCTTGGAACATGTGGCGCTGGAGCTGCAAACCCTGGCGGGTGCGCCCGACGGTTACGGCCGCGCCCGCGATGGTGGACCGGTCGGCGTGTACAAAGTCATTGTCAGCATGCCGCACAAAGAAGTTGGGCTGCGCTCACTGCACATGGCGCGCGACTTGGTCATGGCCGCCATCGAAGACCGGCCCTTTGACGTGCCCGCCGCCGTGGAAGAACTCACCGATTTGGTGGACAGCCAATGCGTCGGCCCCAGCACCCAGTGCATCGTCAAAGCGGCCCACGAGCGGCGCATCCCGGCCATTCGCCTGAACGCGGGCAACCTGGTGCAGCTGGGCTACGGCATCCACCAGCGCCGCATCTGGACGGCCGAGACCGACCGCACCAGCGCGATCGCTGAGGGCATCTCCAAAGACAAAGACCTGACCAAACAGCTGCTCACGACGTGCGGCATTCCGGTGCCCGAAGGCGTGGTGGTGGAGAGCCCCCAAGCGGCTTGGGAGGCGGCGCAAGAGATTGGCTTGCCCGTCTGCGTCAAACCCAGCGACGGCAACCGCGCCCGAGGCGTGTCGCTCGACCTGCGCGAGCAAGCCGACATTGAAACCGCCTACGCGGTGGCCCAAGCGCAAGGCAGCGAGGTCATCGTCGAGCGCTTTGTGCAAGGCATTGAGCACCGCTTGCTGGTGGTGGGCGACCGCTTGGTGGCCGCCAACCGGGGCGAAACGGCCAGCGTGGTGGGTGACGGCCTGCACACCGTGCGCGAATTGGTCAACCTGCAAATCAACTCCGATCCACGGCGCGGCAGCGACGGCAATTTGCCACTCGAAACCGTGCGCCTTCGCCAAAGCAGCCCCGAAGTGCTTGAACTCCAACGCCAAGGTTTGACCCCCGACAGCGTGCCCGCCAACGGCCAGTCCGTGCTGGTCAAGCGCACCGGCAACATGACCACCGACGTGACCGATGTGGTTCACCCCGATGTGGCCGCCCAAGCGGTGTTGGCCACCCGCATTGTGGGTCTGGACATCGCGGGCGTGGACATCGTCACCACCGACATCACCCAACCCTTGGCCCGCACCGGCGGCGTGATCGTAGAGGTCAATGCCGGCCCGAGCTTGCTGATGCACCTGAACCCAGCCGTGGGCCAGCCCCGTCCGGTGGGCGAGGCGATTGCCGAACATTTGTTCCCGGGCGAGCACAACGGCCGCATTCCGGTGGTGGGCATCATGGGCGACCAAGACACCACGCGCAGCGCCAAGCTGATCGCCTGGCTGCTGCACCTCAAGGGCCTGCACACCGGCTTGGCCTGCGCGGACGGGCTGTTTTTGGACCAGCGCTGCGTGCAAAAAGACAAGGCCATGGACTTTGACCAGGCCGAGCGACTGCTGGTCAACCGCGCCGTGCAAGCGGCGGTCTTTGAGAGCGACGTGCGCCACCTGTTGAGCGAAGGCATGCCCTACGACCGCTGCCAAGTGGGCATCGTGACCCGCATGCCACCGGCCGCAGGACTGGAAGACCTCAACGCCGCAGACGAAGAAAAAATACCCAGCTACATGCGCACCCAGATCGATCTGGTGCTGCCCCAGGGCTTCGCGGTGCTCAATGCGGCCGAGCCCGCCGTGGCCGATTTGGCCCAGTACAGCGACGGCGGTGTGATTTTCTATGCCCAATCCGAAGCGCAAGCGCGCCTGACCGAACACCGCCAAGGCGGTGGCCGTGTCGCGTTTTGGCGCGACGGCTTGCTGATCCTCGCCGAAGGCGAAAACCAGACCGAAGTGCTGTCGGTGCATCGCCCTGCGATAGCCCGCCTGCTCAAAGACGGTCGCCTCACCAGCGACGACATGCTGGTGGCCGCCTGCGCGGCCTGGGCCTTGGACACCTCTGCCGATTTGATTCGCGCAGGTGTCAAGAGCTACGGCCAAAGCACCTCCTCTCACTGATTCGAACGACAGGAACCCCGGTTCATGGAAGTGTCAAGAATTCGCGCCTTGCGCGGCCCCAATTTGTGGAGCCGCCACACGGCCATGGAAGCCATCGTGACCTGCCCCGAGGCAGAGCGCGCCCTGACCCCTGCGGTCGAGCAGCAATTGCGCCGCATCTTTCCGGAGATCGGCCCGCTGGAGGTCCCACGCGGTCAAGTGACCAGCATGGCCCATGCCCTCGAAAAAGTCATGCTCGCGCTGCAGTCGCAAGCGGGCTGCCCAGTCACCTTCAGCCGCACCACGCCGACCGAAGTCAGTGGCGTTTACCAAGTGGTGGTGCAGTACACCGAAGAACCGGTGGGCCACTTGGCCCTGGCACTGACCGAAAAGCTCTGCCAGGCCGCCCTGGCCGGTCACGGTTTTGATGTGGAAGGTGCCATTGCCCAGTTGCACGAGTTGGACGAAGACGTGCGTCTGGGGCCATCGACCGGCTGCATCGTGGACGCCGCGGTGGCCAAAGGCATCCCGTTTCGACGCCTGACGCAAGGCAGCATGGTGCAGTTTGGCTGGGGCGCCAAGCAGCGGCGCATCCAAGCCGCCGAAATCGACACCACCAGCGCGATTGCCGAATCCATCGCCCAAGACAAAGACCTGACCAAAAGCCTGCTGCATGCGGCGGGCGTGCCGGTGCCGCTGGGCCGGCCTGCCCACACCGTCGAAGCCGCTTGGGCCCTGGCCCAAGAGATTGGCTTACCCGTGGTGCTCAAGCCGCAAGATGGCAACCAGGGCAAGGGCGTGAGCGTCAACATCACCGAGCGGGCCGCCTTTGACAGCGCCTACGCCACCGCGGAAAGCTACGGCACGGTGCTGGTTGAGAAATTCTTGCCTGGCCACGACTACCGCCTGCTGGTGGTCGGCAACAAGCTGGTGGCCGCCGCCCGCCGCGAACCCCCGCTGGTGGTGGGCGATGGCAAGCACACGGTTCGCCAGTTGGTGGACCAGGTCAACGCCGACCCGCGCCGGGGCGTGGGCCACGCCACCTCGCTGACCAAAATCCGTTTTGACGACATCGCCGTGGGCCGCCTGCAAGAGCAAGGTTTGGAGCCGGACTCCGTGCCCGAAAAAGGCCGCCGCGTCATCTTGCGCAACAACGCCAACCTGTCCACCGGCGGCACCGCCACCGATGTGACCGACGAAGTCCACCCCGAAGTGGCAGCCCGCGTGGTCGCTGCGGCCCAAATGGTGGGGTTGGACATTTGCGGTGTCGACGTGGTGTGCGAATCGGTGCAACGCCCCCTCGAAGAGCAAAACGGCGGCATCGTCGAAGTCAACGCGGCCCCCGGCCTGCGCATGCACATCACCCCGTCTTACGGCAAAGGCCGCGACGTGGGCCAGGCCGTGATTGACCACATGTTCCCCGAGCGCGAAAACGGCCGTGTGCCAGTGATTGCCGTCACCGGCACCAATGGCAAAACCACCACCGTGCGCCTGACGGCCCACCTGATCAAGGCCCAAGGCCTGCGTGTGGGCATGACCAACACCGATGGTGTGTACGTCAACGACCGCCAGACCGACTCCGGCGACTGCAGTGGACCGCGCAGCGCCCGCAATGTGCTGATGCACCCCGATGTAGACGCCGCTGTGTTTGAAACCGCACGCGGCGGCTTGCTGCGCGAAGGCCTGGCCTTTGACCGCTGCAAAGTGGCCATCGTCACCAACATGGGTGCAGGCGACCATCTGGGCCTGAACTACATCACCACGCTCGAAGACCTGTCGGTGCTCAAGCGTGTGATCGTGCTCAATGTGGAGCGCGACGGCATGGCGGTGCTCAATGCCGCCGACCCGGCGGTGGCGGCCATGGCCCCGCACTGCCCGGGCGACGTGACCTTCTTTGCGCTGGACATCAACCAACCCGCCTTGGCCGCACACCGCGCCCTGGGCAAACGCGTGATTTATGTGGACGGTGGCGCGATCGTGGCGCAAAAGGGCAAGCAGAGTTTTCGCATCCCCTTGTCGCAAGTGCCGCTCACACGCAACGGGCAGATCGGTTTTCAGACCGAAAACGTGCT
>JAHECM010000224.1 GCA_024641725.1 Limnohabitans sp.
TGCAGCGCCAGCGCTTCTTGGTTGAGCAACTCGGCAAAGGCCATGGCCATCTTGACCTTGTCGCCATAAAAGCGGTCGGCCACGGTGTCCACAATGGTCATGGGGCCGGGCAAGGTGAATTTGAGCTTTTTCTTTGTGTGGGCACGGGCCAGCTGGGCCTCAAAGGCGTGCACCCGGCCTTTCAGGCGCAGCGGTGCGATGACCTGCGGTACCTGGGCGTCGTAGCGGTTGTTGCGGATGCCCATGGTCACTTTATTCTCGAAGTCGATGCCCTCGACCTGCTCCACAAAGCCGTGCACAAAGTGCTGGCGAGCCTGCTCGCCGTCGCCGATCACATCCAGCCCAGCGTCTTCTTGGGCTTTGATCCACAAGAGCGTGGCATCGGCCTTGGCGCGTTGCAGCTCGGGGCCCTGGGTGGTCCACTGGGGCCAGAGTTTTTCGGTCTCGGCCAACCAAGCGGGTTTGGGCAGACTGCCAGCGATTGCGGTGGTGAACATGTCAAAAATCCTGTGGGTTTAGAAATCAAAGCAGAGAGTTTGCCGTCAATGCAAATTCTTGGGCGAGCAACTCGTAAGAACGCATTTGGGCGGCAGGGTCATGCGTCCAGGTGATGAGCACCAGTTCATCGACCTCCAGACGTGCGGCCAGCTGGCGCAGCTTGCGACCCACTGTGGCGGGCGAGCCGATCAGGGCCGACTCGCGCAGGCGCTCCAGTGCAAACTGCTCGGCCGGGCTGTAGTCTCGCCCCGCGTCTTCAGGTGGCAAGAGCGCACCGATGCGGCCCACATTGCGGTCCATCTTCCATCGGGCACGGCTTTCGAACAAGCGCAGCGCTTCTTCGTCGGTGTCAGCGGCCAGCGCCCACACGCACACGGTGGCGGCAGGCTTTTGCAGAGAGGCACTGGGGCGAAAAGTTTCACGGTAAATCTGCAGCGCTTGGTCTGCGCCTTGGCCGTCGGTGATGAAGTAGGCAAACGCATACGGCAAGCCCAAGTGGGCCGCCAGCTGCGCGCCGTAATCCGAGCTGCCCAGCATCCACACCGCAGGCGCCGTGTCCGACTGGGGGTAGGCATAGACGTTGTGCCCGGGGTGGTTGGCAGGCAAGTTGTGCCCATTGACCCAGGCCTGCAACTCCATCACCTGCTGAGGAAATCGCTCCGAGGCATGGCGGTCGGGGTTGAGCACCTGTGCGGTGCGCCCGTCGCTGCCAGGCGCACGGCCCACACCCAAGTCAATGCGGCCTGGGGCCAGGGCATCGAGCACCCGGAACTGCTCGGCCACCTTGTAGGCGGCGTAATGGGGCAGCATGACGCCCGCACTGCCCAAGCGAATGCGCTGGGTGCGCGCGGCGATTGCCGCCATCAACACCTCGGGCGCAGAGCCCACGATGCTGGGGTGACTGTGGTGTTCACTCACCCAAAAACGGTGGTAGCCCCAGGATTCAGCGCGTTCAGCCAGCGCCAGTGTCTGGCGAATGGTGAGGTCGTGGCCGCGGCCTTCTGCGGCCACGGACTGGTCGAGAACGGACAGTTTCAGAGCCATCAGGCTGACTTGCTCACAGCGGCCAATTCGGCTTCTTGCAACAAGCGCCACATCACCTTGCCACTGCCGCTTTTGGGCAAGGCATCGGCAAAGGCCACCACACGCGGCATTTTGTACACCGCCATGTTGTCGCGGCACCAGTCGATGATGTCTTGCTCACTGACCTGCCCTTTGTGGCTGGCACGCAGCACCACCACCGCCTTGACCGACTCGCCCCGGTAAGCGTCACGGGTGGCAATGATGCAGGCCTCTTGAATGGCAGGGTGGCGGAACATCAGCGCCTCCACCTCGGCGGGCCAAACCTTGAAACCACTGGCGTTGATCATGCGTTTCAAGCGATCGGTCATGAAGAAATAACCGTCCTCGTCCACGCGCCCCATATCGCCAGAGCGGAAAAAGCTTTTACCGTCCATCTCAAAAAACGCATCGGCCGTTGCGTCCGGGCGCTTCCAGTAGCCTTTGAACACCTGCGGGCCGTGGATCACGATCTCACCGGACTCGCCCATGGCCAGCTCTTTGAGCGTTTCAGGGTCCACCACACGGGCATCCACACTCATGAACGGAATGCCCAAACATTGTTTTTTGGGATGCTCTGGCGGGTTGCTGTGCGAAGGCGCTGCGGTCTCGGTCAGGCCATAACCCTCGATGTAGCGCAGGTCAAACTGCTCCAACAAGCGCTGGGCCACGGCCTCAGGCATGGCCGCACCACCGCCTCCGATGTACACCAGACTGGACAAGTCGTACTTGTCCATGTGGGGACTGCCCAACAAGTCGATCACCATGGTGGGGATGTTGGTCCAGTGCGTCACCTTCCATTTGGAGATCAGGTGCCCCGCCACATCGCGGTCCCAGCGCGGCATGATGACCAAACTGGCCCCAATGAAAATGCTGGCATGCATCACACTGACCATGCCAGTGATGTGGAACATGGGCACCACACACAGGGCCACGTTCTCTGCACTGCCGTTGCCCCACACCCCTGCCGCCATGGCGTTGTGCATGATCGAGCCATGGGTGTGCATGCAGCCCTTGGGCAAGCCCGTGGTGCCACTGGTGTAGGGCAAGATGGCCAAGTCCTCAGACGCGGCCTGAACTTCGGGCAGCGGCCCGGCCAGCGGGCTGTCGATCCAAGGTTTCCAAGCATGCACCTGGCCAGACGGCAGGTCGGGCAAGGCCCGGGGAGTCAACAGCCAATCGCGCCAAGCGCTCGGCAGCTCTTGCGGGCTGAGCTGCGCCGGGTCAAACACATCGGTGAAAGCGGTCACCACCAAATGCTTCAAGCGATTCGCCTCAGGCAAAGCCTCACTGGCCAAGGCCAGTTCAGAAGCCAGATCAGCCGTGGTCACCGCCACCTTGGTGTCGGGATCTGTGATGTAGTGCTTGAGTTCTTCGGCCCGGTTCATCGGATTGACCGGCACCACCACCGCATCCAAACGCAGGATGGCGAAATGCGTGATCACAAGTTGCGGGCAGTTTTGCATGTCCAGCACCACCCGGTCGCCGCGCTGTACACCGCACGCGGCCAACTGGCCAGCCACCTGCTCGGCCGCCTGCACCACTTCGCGGTAAGTCCAGGCCCGGCCCATGAAGACCAAAGCCGCTTTGTGAGGAAAGCGCGCAGCACTGACCCACAGGTTCATCCACAAAGATGTGGCGGCCGGCATCAAGCTGGCGGGCAAGCGGGAGGGCCAAAACGCTTCGTGTGCACGCATGCAATGTCTCCTGGTCAAACGGCCACTGCATGTTAATCGTCCACATGCACTGGCGAACCCCATGCTTTGTCACAGGCGAGACCCTGACA
>JAHECM010000231.1 GCA_024641725.1 Limnohabitans sp.
GCACCGCCCACGCCAGAGTCCACCTCGTCAAAAATCAAAGTGCCTGCTTCGCCCAGTTCGCTGGTGGTGACAGCAATGGCCAAGGCGATGCGCGAGAGCTCGCCGCCCGAGGCGACTTTGCTCACAGGGCGCGGCGTGCTGCCCGCGTGCCCAGCCACCAAAAAGCCAATGTCTTCGAGCCCGTGTTGCGCAGGCGCTTCGCTGGTTTGCAGGCTGACTTCAAAGCGTCCGCCTTGCATGCCCAGTTGCTGCAGGGCGTCCGTCACGGCAGCGGCCAGGGGTTGGGCGGCTTTGTGGCGTTGCTTGGAGAGTTGTTGCGCCGCTTGCAGGAAGGATGCGTTGGCGCTTTGTTCTGCCGCCTCAAGCGCTTGCAGGTCGCTGGCCGCTTCGAGTCGGGCCAGGTCTTGCCGCCACAGGCTCAGGGCGTTGGGTAAATCTTCGGGGCTGCGCTTGTAGCGCCGCGACAGCGAGATCCACAGACCCAGCCGTTCGTCCAGGCGACTCAGGCCCATCGGGTCCAGCTCGGTTTTGCGCAGGTAGCTGTGCAGGCTGTGAGCGGCGTCTTCGGCCTGGGCTTGCGCAGAGGCCAGCACCTCCGCCAGACCTTGAAACTCGGACTCGACCGAGGCCAGCGCTTGCAGGCTTTGGGTGGCCCGGGCGAGCAAGGTCAGCGCGCCCGTGTCTTGCTCGCCTTCGAGGGCGTTGCAAGCTTGCTGCGCCGCGTCCATCAGCGCTTGGGCGTTGGACAGGCGGCTGTGTTGTTGGTTGAGTTCGACCCACTCGCCGTCTTGCGGCTGCAGCTTGTCGAGCTCGCCGATTTGCCAGGCAAGCCGCTCGCGCTCATTGGCCAAAGTGCTCTGCGCTTGGCGGGCGTCGGCCAAGTTCTGGCGGGCTTGCCGCCAGTTCAGCCAAGCGGTTTTGGTGGGGCGGGTGTCGGCGCTGGCATAGGCGTCCAGCAGGTCACGCACGGCGTCGGGGCGGGTCA
The DNA here is from genome assembly GCA_024641725.1 of Limnohabitans sp. Taxonomy (GTDB): domain Bacteria; phylum Pseudomonadota; class Gammaproteobacteria; order Burkholderiales; family Burkholderiaceae_C; genus Limnohabitans_A. The sequence continues at coordinate 986 of JAHECM010000231.1, forward strand.
GGCTTTGCCAGGCGTGTTGGCCGTGAATGTCCAACAGCAACTCGCCGAGCGCGCGCAGTTGGGTGGCGGTGGCGGGGCTGCCGTTGATCCAGCCTCGGCTTTTGCCGGTGTTGTCTACGGTGCGGCGCAGCAGCAGGGCGTCTTCGCCGTCAAAACCGGCATCGCGCAGCCAAGCGTCTGTGGCTGCAGAGTTTTCAAATTCGGCGCAAATGTCGCAGCGCCTGGCCCCTTCGCGTACCGCGCTGGCCTCGGCCCGGCTGCCCAGCGCCAATTGCAGCGCGTCGATCAAGATGGACTTGCCGGCCCCGGTTTCGCCCGTCAAGGCGCTGAAACCGGTGGACAGGTCCAGCGACAGCTCATGAACGATCACAAAGTCGCGCAGGGTGATGTGCGTCAGTGCCACGGTTTATGCGCCTCCCTCATTCCAATGCATTTTTTTGCGCAAAGTGTCAAAGTAGTTCCAGCCTTCGGGGTGCAAAAACCGCACTTGGTGCTGCGATCGCCGCACGCTGATGCGGTCGCCGATCATCAACTCGGCCAACGACTGCATGTCAAAGTTGGCGCTGACGTAGCGGCCCGAGACGATCTCGATGTGGATCTCCGAAGATTCGGGCAAAACTATGGGGCGGTTGGACAGCGTGTGCGGCGCAATCGGGGCCATGACCCAGCCGCCAATGGACGGGTGCATCAGGGGGCCGCCCGCAGACAGGGAGTAGGCGGTGGAACCCGTGGGCGTGGCGATGATCAAGCCGTCCGCCCGTTGGTTGGCCACAAAACGGCCATCCACCTCCACGCGCAGCTCCACCATGCCCGAGGTGCCACCTCGGTTGACGACCACGTCGTTCATGGCCAGCGCGTCAAACACGCAATGCTGGTTGCGCATCACGCGTGCGTGCAGCAAGCTGCGGTCATCCACTTGGTAATGGCCTTTGAGCATGGGGGCCAGCGCGTCGCGGTAGCGCTCAATAGGAATGTCGGTGATGAACCCCAGTCGTCCTTGGTTGATCCCGATCAGCGGCAACTTGTACTGGGCCATCTGGCGGCCAATGCCCAGCATGGTGCCGTCGCCGCCAATCACCAGACCCAAGTCGCACTGTTGGCCGATTTGGGGCATGTCCAAAGACGGAAAGTTGCTCAGGCCGGTGTGCAGGGCCGTGTCTTTGTCCAGCACGACTTCGCAGCCTTGGTGCGCCAAAAACTGGGCCACGTCGTCCAGCACCTTGCGCGAACTCTCCAGCGCCCCTGGCGTGACCGTGGCGTGGTATTTGCCAAACAGTGCAACGTGGCGGAATTTGGATGGGTTGGGGAAAGACATCTGCAAATTACATCATTAAAATGATCGGATGCTCGATGAACGTGCCAAGTTATTGCTCAAAGCGCTGGTGGAGAGGTACATCTCCGATGGCCAGCCGGTGGGTTCGCGCACGCTGTCCAAGGCCTCGGGTCTGGAGCTGTCTCCGGCCACCATCCGCAACGTGATGTCCGATTTGGAGGAGCTGGGCCTGATTGCCAGCCCACACACCTCTGCTGGGCGGGTGCCCACCACGCGCGGCTACCGCCTGTTTGTGGACACCATGCTCACCGTCCAGCGCGACGACTTGCATGCCCCAGTGCTCAGCCCCGACCAGCCCCAGCGCGTGATCGCCAATGCGGCGCATTTGCTCTCCAGCCTGTCCCAGTTCGTGGGGGTGGTCATGACCCCACGTCGGGCTTCCGTGTTTCGCCACATCGAATTCATGCGCCTGTCTGAGCGGCGCTTGCTGGTGATCATCGTCTCCCCCGAGGGCGATGTGCAAAACCGCATTCTGTTCACCGAGACCGACTACACCTCAAGCCAGCTGATCGAGGCCTCCAACTACCTGAACACCCACTACGCGGGCATGGCCATTGAGCACGTTCGCGGCCGTGTACAGCAAGAGCTCGTCAAGCTGCAAAGCGAAATCGCCGCCCTGATGCAAGCGGCTGTGCAAGTGAGCACCGATGCCCTGGCCGAAGACCAAAACGAGGTGGTCATCTCGGGCGAGCGCAACTTGTTGTCCGTGAGCGATTTTTCAAACGACATGGGGCACTTGCGCCAAGCCTTCGATTTATTTGAGCAAAAAACCCAGCTCATGCGCTTGCTCGACGTGTCCAGCCAAGCCGAGGGCGTGCGCATTTTCATCGGGGGTGAAAGCCAGATCGTGCCTATGCAAGAACTGTCGGTCGTCAGTGCCCCCTACGAGGTGGACGGCCAAGTGGTCGGCACCCTGGGCGTTATCGGCCCCACCCGCATGCCCTACGACCGCATGATCCAAATCGTGGACATCACCTCACGCTTGATGAGCAACGCGCTCAGTCAGCCCAAGTAAGC
>JAHECM010000236.1 GCA_024641725.1 Limnohabitans sp.
CGGCTTGGAACAAGGTGGCAAAAATCGGCGTGCTGTCGCTCCACGGCCCATCGTGGGCGGCCCGGGTTTCATAGACCACTTGGCCTGATCTCAAGTCGCGCATGACCAAGCTGACTTCGCGCCGGTATTGTGTGGGCGGTGGAAAGCGCATGCCCATGCCCAGACCCAACTGCGGGCCGATGCCCCGTCCAACCGAAATACTGCCGAAAAACGGCGCACCCGAGCCCGGTGGCAAAGCCCGGCCCCAAGGGTCGGCCAGGTATTGCGTCCCGGCAAAGCCCACCAGCACGCTGAGCTGGGCGTTGGCATCGTCGCGCACCAAGCCCACGGCCGTCATGGCCGCTTGCGCTTGTTGTTCGGCCAGGCCGGCTTCGGGGTTGTTGGCTTGCGAGGGCAGGCGCTCAAAGCGGTAGCTTGCGCCTTGCAGTCGCATGCCTGTGGGGGCGGCTGACACCGACACCACATCGCTGTCGATCAGGCGCACGGTGGCGCAGCCCGTCAACCCGGTCAAGGCCAGCGCGGCCAAGGCCACTGAAATCCACTGGGTGAGCCGCTGATTGGGTGTGCGCATGGTGTGTCTCCTTGAGGTTCACATCGAGATGACTTGAATGCCCGGCAATGAGGCTTCTTTGAACTCTTCCTCGTCGAACGCCTTGTCGCCCGCCTCGTCGGGCATGCCCGTGATTTTCAGGTCTTTGAAGCCGTGCAGCTTGGCGTCCATCAGGTGCGAAGGCACCACATTTTGCAAGGCGGCAAACATGTTTTCAATGCGGCCGGGGTGCTTTTTCTGCCACTCGCGCAGCATATTGCCCACCTGCAGGCGTTGCAGGTTTTCTTGGCTGCCGCACAGCGTGCACGGAATGATCGGGAACTGTCGGTGCTCGGCCCAACGGATCAGGTCGGTCTCAGCCACGTAGGCCAGTGGGCGGATCACCATGAACTCGCCGTTGTCACTGACCAGCTTGGGAGGCATGCCCTTGAGCTTGCCGCCAAAAAACATGTTCAAGAAAAAGGTCTGCAGCATGTCGTCGCGGTGGTGGCCGAGCGCCAGCTTGTTGCACTTCAACTCGCGCGCCACGCGGTACAAAATGCCCCTGCGCAGGCGCGAGCACAGGCTGCACATGGTCTTGCCTTCTGGGATTTTGTCTTTCACGATCGAATACGTATCTTGCGTCTCGATGTGGTACTCCACCCCCAATTCTTTGAGGTAGGCGGGCAAGATGTGGTCCGGAAAGCCCGGCTGCTTTTGGTCCAGGTTGACCGCCACCAGCTCAAAGTTCACGGGTGCGCGGGCCTTCATCTTGAGCAGGATGTCCAGCATGCCGTAGCTGTCCTTGCCGCCCGACATGCACACCATGATGCGGTCGCCCGCTTCGATCAGGTTGAAGTCGCTGATGGCCTGGCCCATTTGGCGGCACAGGCGTTTTTCGAGCTTGTGGGTTTCGCGCTCGATTTTGACGGCCTTGGCTGCGGCATCGGAGGCTTGTTCGTCCACCCAGGTGTTTTCAATTGTTGTGTTCATGTTCACCACTGTCCAGTTTCCATGCGAATGGCGACTTCGCAGTCTTCAAAAATTTCAAGCTTGGCAATCTTGACGCGCACGCCCAACACGCCGGGCAATTGCATCAGGCGGTTGGAGAGTTTGCCGATCAGGGTTTCGAGCAGGTTGATGTGCTCAGCCGTGCATTCATCGATGATGATCTTGCGTACTTTGCGGTAGTCCAGCACCGAATGGATGTCGTCGTCGCTGGGCAGCAGGGGTTGTGTGCCCAGGTTCAGCTCGGCGTCGACTTGGATCGGCTGTGGCTCGGTTTTTTCGTGTTCGAGGATGCCCAAGTTGGCGTCAAAGCGCAAACCGGTCAGCTCCAGGGTTTGGTGTCCTGCGGGTGTTTTCATGGCGCGGGTTTGATTTGGAAAATTTCAACCCCGACGGCTTCGCAGTCCGGGTACACATCGGGTTTGCAAGTGGACAGGCGCACCGCCTGCACTTGCGGGTGGGCGATCAGCTCGCGCATCAGGTCGTCGCACAAAGTCTCCTGCAGCACCACATGCCCGATGGCGATACGGCGGGCAATCACCTCGCGGATGAAGTCGTAGTCCACCACCTCGGTCAGATCGTCTTGTGTGGGTGTGGATGCGCTGTACGGGACAAACAGTTCCACATTGAAGACGATGCGCTGGGGGCCGAGCTTTTCAAAGTCGTGTGCGCCGATGCGCACGTCCACCGTGTGGTTGCGCAAAAACAGGCGGCGGCAGTTCAGCGCCAAATCGGTCATCAGCTCGCTCATACAGCGTCTTTCTGGTCGGCGAGGAACATCACGTCGCGCTCAAGCGGCACCAGGTGCTGGCCGTTGTCCACGCATACCGTGGTGCCAGTGATGCAGGGGTTTTGTGCCAAAAACAGGCAAGTGGCCGCCACTTGCGCCGGGTCAATGGGTTCGCGCATCAGGTTCACGCGGCTGGCGCGGTCAAAGTTCTCTTGCGTTTGCGGGCCGCTCAAAAACATCAAGCCCGGCGCCACGCCGCACACGCGCATAGCCGGGGCCAGGGCCTGAGCTTGCAGGGCCACCGAGCGCTCGAGCGCCAGTTTGGAGACGGTGTACGAAAAATAATCCGGGTTCAGGTTGAACACCTTTTGGTCCAGCACATGGACCACGCTGCGTTGGCCGGGCAGGGCGTGCGGCGCGACTTGTTGGGCCATCAGCGAGGCCAGGGCCAGCGGCGCGATCAGGTTGACTTCGAGCTGCTGGCGGGTGCCGTTCAGGTCCATGGCGGCCCCGGTGTCGGGCTCGAACAGCGAGGCGTTGTTCACCAAGCAGTCGAGCGCTCCGGTGGTTTGTGCAATGTGCGCCATCATGCGCTGCACCTCAGCGCTTTGGGCCAGGTCGGCTTGCACCAGACGGACATCAGCGCCTTGGGCTTGCAGCTCAGCCTGCAGGGTCTGGGCTGCCTCGGTGGAGCGCTGGTAATGGCACCAGACCTGCCAGCCCGCTTGCGCAAAGGCCCGGCACAGGGCCGAGCCCAGACGCAGCGCGCCGCCAGTGATCAGAACGTGTTTCAAGGTGATTCCACGGGGGGAAAGTAAGAGACGCAATTATCGGTGATGGGCCTGCCGTCTGCCTATGCAGGGTTGTTCATAGGGTTGACCAAGGATAATGGCGAGGTGACCCCAGCCGACACAAGCCCCTCTGATTTGCGCCAACACATCCGGCGCGCCATCGCCCAAGCGGGCGGTTGGTTGCCCTTTGACCGCTTCATGGCCATGGCGCTGTACGAGCCGGGGCTGGGCTACTACACCAACAACCTGCAAAAGTTCGGCACCATGCCCGCC
>JAHECM010000014.1 GCA_024641725.1 Limnohabitans sp.
GAATGAATATCAACCAAATCGACCTGAATTTGCTGCGCCTGTTTGACGCGGTCTGGCGTCTGCGCCAAGTCAGCCTGGCGGCGCAGCAGCTGGGCTTGTCGCAGCCCGCCGCCAGCCAGGGCTTGGCGCGCTTGCGGGCTTTGCTGGGCGACGCGCTGTTTGAGCGCAGCGGCACGGGCGTGCGCGCCACCCCGCGCGCCGATCGCCTGGCACCCGTGGTGCAAGCCGCACTGGCCATGCTCGAAGAGGCCTTGAGCGCGTCAGAGGTGTTTGACCCGCGCCAATCGCAGCGGCGCTTGCGCATCCACCTGAGCGACATTGGTGAGGCGCGTTTTTTGCCCGAACTGCTCGAAATGCTGGGCCGCGAAGCCCCGGGCATGCAACTGGAAACCCTGCCCTTGCCCCATGCGCACATCGGCTCGGCGCTGGGCAGCGGGCAGCTGGACCTGGCCATTGGCTTTTTGCCCGAAGTGGCCGACACCCTGCAGCAAGCCCTGCTGAGCGACCGCTACGTGCTGCTGCTGCGTCAAGGCCACCCGGTAGCGCAGCGCTGGCGTGAGAGCGGGGCACTGCAAGCCCTGGCCGATTTGGAGTTTGCGGTGGTGCGCACGCACGCCGATACCCTGCGAATTTTGGAGCGCATGGACTGGCAGCCGCGTGTGCGGCTGACGGTGAGCCACTTTTTGTCGCTGCCCGGCATTGTGCGCAGCACCGACTTGGCCGTGCTCATGCCCCGCAACTTTGCCCACGGCTTTGCCGCGCAAGACGCGCTGGACATGATCGAGCCCGACTTGCCTTTGCGCGACTTCACGGTGTCGCTGCACTGGAGCGTGCGCTTTGACAAAGACCCTTGCCTGCAGTGGCTGCGGGGGCGGGCGGTGGCCCTGTTTGGCGCGGATGTGACGGCTTTGAATGGATGACTTGTGAACCTTGAACATGAAGACGCCCCAAGCACCCCAAGGCTGTGAAACCGCACCCAGTTGTGTCGATGTGCCACAAGTTTTGACGCACATCCAGGCGGCGCTGCGCCCGCTGTCCAACCCGCAAGAGGCCGAGCCCATGCGGGCCTACATGCTGGATCAGTTTGCATTTTTGGGCATCCGCGCCACCCCGCGCAGGCAGGCCCTGCGTGGCTTGCTGGGCAAGAGTGCCTTGCGCGCGTGGCGCCAGAGCGAGCTGCTGGCGCTTGCCCAAGCCCTGTGGCGCTTGCCCGAGCGCGAGTACCGTTACGTGGCGGTGGACGTGCTCGCCCAACACCACCAACGCCTTGATGTGAGCGCCTTGCCCCAGCTGCTGAAATGGGTACAAACCGAGCCCTGGTGGGACACGGTGGACGGCCTGGCCAGCGTGGTGGGCGACATCGTGAAACAGACCTTGGCTGCCGACCCCAGTGCGCAGAAACACATGGACGCTTGCCTGACCCACCCCCACCTGTGGGTGCGCCGTGTGGCCATGCTGCACCAGCTCGGCTGGAAAGCCCAAACCGATTCGGCGCGCTTGTTTCGGTACGCGCTGACTTTGGCCCCCGAAAAAGACTTCTTCATCCGCAAAGCCATCGGCTGGGCCTTGCGCGATCAGGCCCGCACGCAGCCTGACGCGGTGCGGGCCTTTTTGGTGGAGCAAGCCGAGCAGTTCTCGGGTTTGACTCGGCGCGAGGCGGGCAAGCACCTTTAGTTTTTGACGTCCCAGCGGGTCGTGCGCACCACATACATGGTGGCCAGGCCGTAGGCGGCCATGCCCAAGGCCACCAGTGCAAAAATGGTCCAAGCTGGCGTCTGCGCCCAAGCCAGGGCCGCGCCGCCTGCGGCCACCACCCCCATGCGCAGCGTGCCGGCCAGCACCGGGCCGGTGGCTTTGCCCGCACCCAGCGATGAAAAGTACAGGCTCAGCCCCACCCCAAAGAAGGCGTAGGCCGGGCCTGCCCACAAAAAGTACAGCGCTGCCGATTCGACCACCGCCGCGTCTTGCGTGAAGCGCAGCGTCCACACATTGGGGGCCAGCGTGACGACCAAGCCAATCGCCCCCAGCAAAACGCCGGCCATCACGGCGGCGGTCCAGGCCGCTTGCCGGGCACGGGCGGTGTGACCTGCCCCCATGGCCATGCCCACCAAGGGCACCGACGCCACCCCCACCGCAAAGGCCATGGGCACCAACAAAAACTCAAGCCGCGTGCCGATGCCGTAACCGGCCAGGGCGTTGGTGCCGAACTGCGACACCAAGCGGGTGAGGATCAAGATGGTCATGACCGTCTGAAAAGGCGACAAACAGGCCACCGCACCCACGCGCAAAATGTCGCGGGCCAGAGGCCATTGCCAAGCCGTTTGCCGCCAGCGCAAGTGGATGCGCCCTTTGCCCGACACCAAATAGGCCAGCAAAAACAACGCGCCCACACCGTTGGCCACCACCTGGCCAGCGGCTACGCCCGCCATGCCCCAACTCGGGAAAGGCCCCCAGCCCAAGCCCAGCGCCCCGGCCACCAGCACTTGCGCCACCGACACCCCCAGCAGCGTGGCCGACGGCACGCGCATATTGCCCGCGCCGCGCAGCACCGATGAAAACGTGTTCACCAGCCACATGAAGATCGAACCTGAAAAAGCCACGTTGGCGTAGGCCACGGCTTGCGCCAGCGCTTCGCCTTGGCCACCGAGGGCGGCAAACAACTCCCGCGCAAAGAGCCACATGAGCAACATGTAAACCGTGCCCATGGCCACGCCGATCCACATGGCCTGCACGGCCAGCGCGTTGGCGCGTTCGGGCTCGCCTGCCCCCAGGGCGCGGCTGACGGCCGAGGACACGCCGCCGCCCATGGCGCCGGCCGACATCATGTTTTGCAACATGACCATCGGAAACACCAGGGCCATGCCCGCCAGCGCGCTGGTGCCCAAGCTGCCCACATAGGCCGTCTCTGCAATGGCCGCGAGCGCAATGGCCAGCATGGCCACCATATTGGGCAGGGCCAAACGCAGCAGCGTGGGCAAGATGGGGGCTGTGAGTAAAGGGTTCATGAGGCCTGTGCGGGGGGTTTTGGGGGCGTAAGTGCCGCATCTTGCGATCAAGTTGGCGTGGAGGGTGTTCAGCCCTGACTCTTTGGCGACCATGCGCTTGACTGCAGGCATGACTTTGAACAGATTGTTAACAGCACAGGGCCCTCACCCGAGTGGGCCGTCAAGGCCGAAGTTTTGCCAGAGAGTTCCAATTGTTTCAGCCAGCGAGCAAGCCAGCCGCTTCTTCGTACCACCACATCAGCGCGGCTTCGTAGCCCTCCCACACGCAGCCATTGCAGCCGCGCCCGCAGCACGATGTGGGTTCTTCGGGCGGGTCTCTGAAGTCGTGACCTGCGGCTTGCAGGCGGTGTTGAAAGTCGGCAATGCCTTTCCTCACGGCCTGGCGTTGGGCCTGGCCGGGGTCGTGGAAAGCCTGTGCGCTGTTGTCGGTGCTGTCGGCGTTCATGCCCGATTGTCGGTCACAGGCTGGCCCTGGATGACCGTGTGCGCGATCAGCCGGTCGTCGCCCAGCACCCCCATGGCGAACAGCCATTCGGCCAGGGTGTCGGCTTGCGCGGTGCGGCGGGCCAGCAGGGGCGTGGCCTTGGGGTTGAGCACCACAAAGTCGGCTTCACAGCCGGGCAGCAGGTTGCCCACCTTGCCGCCCAGGCCCAGCGCTTGCGCAGCGCCCGCCGTGTGTTGCCACCACAGGTGTTCGGGCGCCAGGCTGACGCCGGGGCGGCCCACACTTTGCCGCGCCACCGTGTAGGCCGCGTGCATGGTCTGAAAAGGGCTGAAGCTGGTGCCACCCCCGACGTCGCTGGCCAGGCCGTAGCGCAAATTGGCCGCGTCTGAGGCGGTGTAGTCGAAAAAGCCGCTGCCCAGAAACAAATTGCTGGTGGGGCTGACGGCGGCCACGCTGCCGGTCTCCGCCATGCGGCGGCGGTCGGCACTGTCCAAGTGGATGCTGTGCGCGTACACGGCGCGTGGGCGCAGCAGTCCGGCGCGGTCGTACACGTCCAGATAGCTGCGCGCCTGCGGAAACAGTTCGTGCACCCAGCGGATTTCGTCCAGGTTTTCGGCCAGGTGGGACTGCACCCATACATCCGGGAACTGCTGCGCGATGTCGCCCGCGCCATGCAATTGCTCAGCCGAGCTGGTGGGCGCAAAGCGTGGCGTGATGGCGTAGCCCAAGCGGTCCACACCGTGCCAGCGGCCAATCAAGTCTTCGGTCTGTCGCAGGCTGAGCTGTGTGTCGGTGTCGCGCAAGCCGTCGGGGCTGTGGCGGTCTTGCAGCACCTTGCCCGCGATCATGCGCAACTGCCGCGCTTGTGCCGCTTTCATGAAGGCGTCCACCGACTCGGGGTGTGCCGTGGCAAAGCACAGGGCGGTGGTCACGCCGTTGTGCAGCAGCTCGTCCAAGAAAAAGTCTGCCGTTTCGCGGGCGTGAGCCGGCTCAGAAAACTGCTTTTCGTGCGGAAAGGTGTAATGCTCCAGCCAAGGCAGCAGGCCCTCGGCGGGCGAGGCGATCACGTCCAGTTGTGGGTAATGCACATGCATGTCCACAAAGCCCGGTGCGATGCACAGCCCAGGCCAATGGGTGGTGGGCAGCTTGGGGTAATGCTCGGCCAGCTCGCGGTAGGGGCCCATGGCCTGGATGCGCACCACGCCGTCGTCGTCACGCCCGGTGACCAGCAAGCCGTCGGTTTCGTGGCGGACCTTGTGGCTTTGTGGGTCAGGAAACCAGAGCAGCTGGGCGCGCCAGCCTTGGGGCTGGGTCCGGGGCGGCTGAGGGGTTGAGGGGGCTGGGTGCATGGCGTTGACAGGGATAAATCCGGGGGCAAAACGGTGCCGCCCAGTGTTACATTGTGCGGCAATCACTTCACACGCACGGTGCGGGCCATCCAAGCAGGCGCTGACTGTGCGTGTGGTTTACCTGACGCATTACTTTTGGACGACATGACCCTTCCCCTGCTGTCTTTGCAAGGCATCACCAAGCGTTATCCCGGCGTGGTGGCCAACCAGGACGTGTCGCTGACCGTGATGCCCGGCCAAGCCCATGCTGTGCTGGGTGAAAACGGCGCGGGCAAGTCCACGCTGATGAAAATCATCTACGGCTCGGTCAAGCCCGACGAGGGGCAGGTTTTCTTCAAGGGCCAGCCGGTCCAGATCCGCAACCCCCAAGAAGCGCGCAAGCTGGGCATCAGCATGGTGTTCCAGCATTTCAGTCTGTTTGACACGCTCACCGTGGCCGAAAACGTGTGGCTGGGGCTGGACAAGTCGCTGAGCCTGGCCGAGGTGACCCAGCGCATCGAGGCCAAGGCGGCCGAATACGGGCTGGACATTGAAGCCGCTCGCCCGGTGCACACCCTGAGCGTGGGCGAGATGCAGCGGGTGGAGATCATCCGTGCGCTGTTGTCCGAGCCGCAGCTCTTGATCTTGGACGAGCCCACATCGGTGCTGACGCCGCAGGCTGTTGAAAAACTCTTTGTGGTGCTGCACAAGCTGGTCAGTCAGGGCGTGAGTATTTTGTACATCTCGCACAAGTTGCACGAAATCCGGGCGCTGTGCAGCGCCTGCACGGTGCTGCGCGGCGGGCAGGTCACGGGCGTGTGCGACCCGCGTGAAGAAAGCAACGCCAGCCTGAGCCGCCTGATGATCGGCGCCGAGCCGCCAGCGCTGGCCCCCACGCCGCGCACGCCGGGCGACGTGGTGCTGTCGGTGCAAGGCCTGCAACTGGCCACGCAAGACCCGTTTGGGGTGAACTTGCAGGGCATTGACCTGCAGGTGCGCAGCGGCGAAGTGGTGGGTTTGGCGGGGGTATCGGGCAATGGCCAGCGCGAGCTGATGTGGGCTTTGTCGGGCGAAGACACCCGCGCTGTACCCGCGCAGGTGCACATTGCTGGGCAGGCTGCTGGCCATTTGGCCCCGCGTGCGCGCCGCGACTTGGGGCTGCACTTTGTGCCCGAGGAGCGGCTGGGCCGGGGCGCGGTGCCCGCCATGAGCTTGGCGCACAACCTCTTGCTCACCCGCAGCGAGGCGCTGGGTGCGGGCGGCTGGATCCGCATGGGCGCGCTGGCCGAGCAGGCGCGCGGCATCATTGAGCGCTTCAAGGTCAAGGCCTCGGGGCCGCAGGCAGCGGCGCGTTCGCTGTCGGGCGGCAATTTGCAAAAGTTCATCGTGGGGCGCGAGATCAGCGCTGCGCCCCGCTTGCTCATCGTCTCGCAACCCACTTGGGGCGTGGACGTGGGCGCGGCGGCACAGATCCGTGCCGAAATTTTGGCGCTGCGCGACGCCGGTTGCGCGGTGCTGGTGGTCAGCGAGGAGCTGGAAGAATTGTTTGAAATTTCAGACCGTCTGCATGTGATGGCCAAAGGGCGTTTGTCGCCCTCTTTGCCGCGCCAAGAGGCGACGGTCGAGCGCATTGGCGAGTGGATGAGTGGCCTGTGGCCACCAGGCTCGGCACAAGGCTCGGCACAAGGAGCACACCATGCTCAAGCTTGAAGCACGGCCCGAGGCTTCGCGCCTGTGGACTTGGGCCTCCCCCTTGCTGGCGCTGGCGCTCACCGTGGTGCTGGGCGTGGTGCTGTTCATGGCGCTGGGCAAAGACCCGGTGCGCGGTTTGCAGATGTTCTTTTGGGAGCCGCTCAAATCCAGCTATGCCATCGGCGAGTTGATGGTCAAAGCCACGCCGCTGCTGTTGATCGCCTTGGGCTTGGCGGTGTGTTTCCGCTCCAACGTCTGGAACATTGGAGCCGAAGGCCAGTTTGTCTTGGGCGCCGTGTGCGCGGGCGGCGTGGCCATGCTGGCGGGCAAAGACACGGGCCGCTGGATCGTGCTGGCCGTGCTGCTGGCCGGGGTCTTGGGCGGCATGCTGTGGGCGGGCCTGACGGCGCTGCTGCGCGACCGCTTCAACGCCAGTGAAATCCTGGTCAGCCTGATGCTGGTCTATGTGGCCGACATGGTGCTCAGTTTCTTGGTTTATGGTCCCTGGAAAGACCCTGCGGGATATAACTTTCCGCAGACCAAAACCTTTGAAGCGGTCACGCAGATCCCGCGCCTCATGAGTGGCTCGCGGGTCAGCATCGGCTTGCTGATCGCTCTGGCGGCAGCGGGCGCGCTGTGGGTGTTTTTGTTCCGCACGCGGGCGGGCTTTGCCCAGCAGGTGGGCGGGCTGGCACCCGACGCGGCGCGCTATGCGGGCTTTTCTTCGCGCAAGGCGCTGTGGGTGGCGCTGCTCACCTCGGGCGGTGCGGCGGGTCTGGCAGGCGCTTTGGAGGTGGCCGGGCCAATCGGTCAGCTCACGCCCTATGTGCCTGCGGGCTATGGCTTTGCCGCCATCATCGTGGCCTTTGTGGGGCGCTTGCACCCGGGGGGCATGGTGCTGTCGGCGGTGCTGATGAGCATGTTCTACATCGGGGGGGAGCTGGCGCAGTCGCGTCTGGGCTTGCCCAAGTCGATCACTGGCGTGTTCCAGGGCTTGCTGCTGTTTTGCCTGCTGGCGTGCGACACGCTGGTGGCCTACCGGTTGCGCTGGGCACCCCAACAGGGAGGAGTCGCCTGATGGAATCGTATGCATTGTTGGTGGCCGCCACGCTCAACGCGGGCACCGTGTTGGCCTTGGCGGCCTTGGGTTTGCTTATCAATGAAAAAGCCGGGGTGCTCAACCTGGGGGCTGAAGGGCTGATGCTGTGCGCCGCCATTGCGGGCTTTGCCGCCGTGGTGCACACCGGCAACGACTGGGTGGGGTTTGCGGCTGGCATGGGTGCAGGCGCTCTGCTGGCCGGCATTTTTGGGGTGCTGGTCATTTGGCTGGGCACCAACCAATACGCCACCGGCTTGGCGCTGAGCTTGTTTGGCGTGGGCTTTTCGGCCTTTGCAGGCATTGGCTACGTGCAAGAAAAGCTGCCCGAGCGCTTGTCGCACGCTATTCCTGTGCTGGCCGACATCCCCCTGTTGGGCCCGGCCTTGTTTCGCCAACACCCTTTGGTGTATGTGACCATCGCGCTGGTGTTTGCACTGATTTGGTTCTTGGACAAAAGCCGCACCGGTTTGGTGCTGCGCTCGGTGGGTGAATCCCCCGATTCGGCGCACGCCCTGGGTTATCCGGTGCGCCGCATCCGGCTGGCGGCCGTCATGGTGGGCGGGGCTTTGTGCGGCCTGTCTGGGGCGTACATCTCGGTGGTGTACACCCCGCTGTGGGTCGAGGGCATGGTGGCTGGCAAGGGTTGGATTGCGCTGGCGCTGACCACCTTTGCCACTTGGCGTCCGGCACGGGTTTTGCTGGGTGCTTACCTGTTTGGTGGCGTGACCATGCTGCAGTTTCACCTGCAAAGCGCGGGTGTGGACGTGCCCAGCCAGCTGCTCACGGCGCTGCCCTATGTGGCCACCATCGTGGTGCTGGCCTTGATCTCGCGCAACCCGACCTGGATTCGGGTCAACATGCCCGCATCGCTCGGAAAACCGTTTCATCCCGGTTCATAATGTTTTCTTCGATTTTCATCAACCTGTTCAACAACCCAAGGAACTGACATGACAGACATCTCCAAACGCGCCATCGTCAAGATGGTGGCCCTGACCGCTGTGGCTGCCGCCGCGCTGGTCGGCTGCGGTAAAAAAGAAGAGGCCCCCAAGGCCGAAGCGCCCGCTGCGGCCAAGGCCGAGCCTTTGAAGATCGCGTTTGCCTACGTCGGCCCTGTGGGCGACGGCGGCTGGACCTTTGCGCACGACAACGGCCGCAAAGCCCTGGAAAAAGAATTTGGTGACAAGATCGTCACCAGCTTTGTCGAAAAAGTGCCCGAGAGCGCCGACGCTGAGCGTGTGATCCGCGACATGGCCGGTCAAGGCAACAAGCTGATTTTTGGCACCACCTTCGGCTACATGGAGCCCATGCTCAAGGCCGCTGCTGACCTGAAAGACGTCAAGTTCGAGCACGCCACCGGCTACAAACAAGCCGAAAACATGCGCACCTACGACAGCCGCACCTACGAAGGCGCGTACATGGCGGGCGTTGTGGCCGGCAAGATGACCAAGACCAACACCGTGGGTGTGGTCGGCTCCATCCCCATTCCTGAGGTGATCCGCAACATCAACAGCTTCACCATGGGCGCTCAGTCGGTCAACCCCAAGATCAAGACCAAAGTGGTCTGGGTGAACGACTGGTTCAACCCACCGAAAGAAACCGAAGCCGCGACCGCTTTGATCAACGGCGGCGCTGACGTCTTGATGCAAAACACCGATTCGCCCGCTGTGCTGCAAACCGCCGAAAAAATGGGCAAGCGCGCCTTTGGCTGGGACTCCGACATGACCGCCTATGGCCCCAAGGCCCACCTGGGTTCGGCCGTGATCAACTGGGGCCCTTACTACATCAAGGCCACGCGTGATGCGCTCGACGGCAAGTGGGCGGGTGGCACCGCTTCGTGGTGGGGCGTGAAAGAAGGCGCCATCGACTTCGTGTCGGTGGCCGCTGACGTGCCTGAAGACGTCAAGAAGAAGATCGAAGAAGTCAAGGCCGGTCTGAAAGACGGCAGCTTCACCATCTGGAAAGGCCCGATCGTTGGCCAAGACGGCAAAGAAGTTTTGAAGAAAGACGAGGTCGCTGACGACAAGTTCTTGGGCGGCATTGGCTTCTACGTTAAAGGCGTGGAAGGCAAGATCCCGAGCAGCAAGTGAGTTTTTGCTGAGCGATGAAAGGGCTGCTTCGGCAGCCCTTTTTTGTGGGACTCGCGTAACATGGCTTGCTACTTGTGATGAGGCCCCCCCATGTTCAAAGTCCATGCCATCGCCCCCCACCGCTTGCCCGATTTGCTGAGCGCCATGCCCAAGGCCGAGCTGCACATCCACATCGAGGGCTCGCTCGAACCCGAGCTGATCTTTGCGCTGGCCCAGCGCAACGGCGTACCGCTGCCCTATGCCAGCGTCCAAGCGCTGCGCAGCGCTTACGCCTTCAGCAACTTGCAAAGCTTTTTGGACCTGTATTACGCCGGGGCCAGCGTGCTGCTGCACGAGCAAGACTTTTACGACATGGCCTGGGCCTACTTTCAAAAAGCCAAGGCCGACCATGTGGTGCGGGCCGAGTTGTTTTTTGACCCGCAGACCCACACGGCGCGTGGCGTGCCCATGGGCGCGGTCATCGAAGGCCTGCGCCGCGCCTGCGACGATGCGCAAAGCCAGCTGGGCATCAGCGCCGACCTGATCTTGTGCTTTTTGCGCCACCTGTCCGAAGCGGATGCGCTGGAAACCCTCGAAGAAGCCATGCCCTGGCGTGCGCATTTCATTGGCGTGGGTTTGGATTCCAGTGAAGTCGGCCATCCGCCCGAAAAGTTTGCCCGCGTCTTTGCCCGCGCCCGCGAGCAAGGCCTGCACGCGGTGGCACACGCAGGCGAAGAAGGGCCACCGGCCTACATTTGGAGCGCGCTCGATGTGCTGCAGGTCGAGCGCATCGACCATGGCGTGCAAGCCATCCACGACGCCGCCCTGATGCAACGTTTGGTGGACACCCAAATGCCACTGACCGTGTGCCCACTGTCCAACCTCAAGCTGTGCGTGTTCAAAGACTTGGCCGAGCACAACCTGGGCCGCATGCTGGACGCCGGTGTGCGCGTGACCCTCAACTCCGACGACCCGGCCTACTTTGGCGGCTACCTGAACGACAACTACCTGCAAACCTTTGCCGCCCTGCACCTGAGTGCCCGGCAAGCCTACCAACTGGCCGCCAACAGCATCGAAGCCAGCTTTGCGCCCGAAGCAGACAAGCACCGCTGGTTGCACGAACTCGAGCACACCTTTGAGCGCTTTGCTGAAGGGGATTGAGAGCAGAGTTCTATCACTCCCCCAAGTCCCACCCGAAGCCATCGAACAATTTCATGCGCCTTTTTTCGTGACAGCTTGAAAAAATAATCTGCCTTTTTGTCGCCGCTGCGGCGATACCAACTCGGGATTAAAATATCCCTCGAAACCCGCTGCCCCGGCGGGTTTTGTTTTGTTCAACATCCGGGGCCATGTAGAGGACTACCATGTACAAAAACCTCGCAGTCACGTTCGTGGCGGCTTGCTTTTTTCTTTCTGCCGTTCAGGCGCAACCCACCAAACCCAGCACTGAGCCTGTCAAGGCGGGCTTTGTCTATGTCTCGCCCATCACCGATGCGGGCTGGACCAAGCAGCACGACGAGGGCCGCAAGGCCGTTGAGCGGGCCTTGGGCTCGCAGGTCAAGACCACGTTTGTGGCCGATGTGGCCGAGGGCGCAGACGCTGAGCGCGTGATCCGCGATTTGGCGCAGCAGGGCCATCAAATCATCTTCACGCCAAGCTTTGGTTACATGGAGCCCACACTGCGGGTGGCCAAAGACTTTCCGAACGTGAAGTTCGAGTCGGTCACGGGCTTCAAAACCGCGCCCAATGTGGCCGCGTCCAACGCCCGTTATTACGAGGGCCGTTACTTGGCGGGCATTGCCGCTGGCCGCATGACACAAACGAATGTGGCCGGTTACGTGGCGGGTTTCCCGATCCCCGAGGTCTTGCAGGGCATCAACGCCTTCACTTTGGGCATGCGTTCGGTCAACCCGCAAGCCACCGTCAAGGTGGTTTGGCTCAACGCTTGGTTTGACCCACCCAAAGAGCGCGAAGCGGCCATGGCGCTGTTCAACCAAGATGTGGACGTGATCGCCTTCCACACCGGCTCGACGGCTGTGATGAGCGCAGCGCAAGAGCGCGGCAAGATGGCCGTGGCCTACCACTCGGACATGCGCAAAGCCGGGCCCGATGCCCAGATCATCGCTGTGACCCACCAGTGGGGCGACTACTACACGGCCCGTGTCAAAGCGCTGCAAAACGGCAGTTGGAAGCCGGGCAGCGTCTGGGGTGGCGTCAAAGACGGCATGATCCGCGTGGGCGACTTTGGCCCCAAGGTGCCCAAGCCTGTGCAAGACGAGGTGTTGGCCAAGCAAAAGTTGGTGGGTGCAGGCAAGCTGCAGCTCTTTGCCGGCCCGATCACGGACAACGAGGGCAAGCTGGTGCTGCCCGCCGGGCAGCAGCTGAGCGACGAGCAGATCCTGGCGATGAATTACCTGGTGGCTGGCGTGGTGGGCAAGGTCAGCCGCTGAAGCTGCTCAAGCCTGTGAGGTCATAAAGACCTCAGAGGCTGGCCCGTCAAGGCATCAAGGTGTGAGTTGCTTGAGCAGGGCTTGCAGGTTGCTGGCTTGGCCCAGGCCCCAGCAAGCGTCGAGCACGCTTTCGGTTTTGGACTCGCCCAAAATCGCGTCGGTCAGGTTGTGGAACTTGGCCTCCAGGTCGGCGTCGGTCATGGGGCGCTGCAGTGAGCCGATGGCGTGCTCCACATGCACTTGCACGCTGCGGCCGTCCTTGAGGGTGGCGGTCACGTAGACGCTTTCTTCGCGCACCGAGGTGTCCACCACGGCCTGCACTTTGCGGCGCAGGGCCACCACATCTTCACGGGTGACGATGTGGTCGGCAAACTCTTCTTCGCCTGCGCGCCCAAAAATCAGGCCCGCAGCGCAACCGTGGTAAACGCTGAACTTGCCTTGCAGGCCGTCTTGCGGCTCTTTTTTGCCAGTCAGCTCCAGCACGAGGGGGTGCACACGCAGCTCCAGCTTTTCGACTTCTTCGGCTTGGACGCCTTGTGCACGCAGCTGCGCGCAGGCGTCGATGCTGGGGTGGATCACGATGCCGCAGGCAAACGGTTTGTAGGCGTTGAAGCTGATCTCAAAACGCTGGCCGAGTTCGTCCTGCGCTTCGCGCCAGTCGTACTTGGTGGACAGCACCTGTGCCCAGCCGCGCGGCGCTTCGAGTGCGCGGGCGCTCGATGTGAAGCCCTTTTGCGCCAGCAAAGCGGCCATCAGACCAGCACGCGCAGCGCCACCGGGGTGGAAGGGTTTGGTCATGGTGCCGAACTGTTCGCGCAAACCGATCGGTTGTGACGCGGCAATGCCCAGGGCCATGGTGGTTTGCTCGGCGTTCAGGCCCAGCAGGCGTGAGCAGGCCGCAGCCGCGCCCAGCGTGCCCGTGGAGCCGGTGATGTGCCAGCCGCGGTCGTAGTGCTCGGGGTACACCAAATTGCCCATGCGGCAAGCCACGTCAATGCCCAGCACCAGCGCGTCGATCACTTGGCGGCCCGAGCTGCCTTGGTGCTCGGCCAGCGCCATGATGGCGGACGCCACGGGGCCAGCGGGGTGGATGATGGTTTTGAGGTGGGTGTCGTCAAAGTCAAAAGTGTGTGACGAGATGCCGTTGATCAGGGCGGCGCTGGCCATGTCCACGCGCTCGCTGCGCCCGGCCAGAGTAGCTTGTGGGGCAGGTTGCAGCATTTGGGTTGCGGCCAAGGCGGCTTCCACGGCTTCGTGGCGGGCGGCGCCAATGGCGCAGCCCAGCCAGTTCAAGAAGGTGCGGTGCGCTTCGTGCTCGACCGCATCGCTCCAGCCTTTGGAGGGGTGGTTGGCTACGAATTCGGCCAGTTGGCGGGTGATGGCCGGTGCGTTGTGGTCGGCGGTGACGCTGGTGTTGACGGTCATGGTTTTTCCATTTCAATAAAAATCGGGTGTTCAGGCATCGAGGTTGATGTTGCGTTTGCGCGCCAAGTCGTTCCAGCGGGCCAAGTCTTTCTTCAGGTAGTCGCCAAACTGGCTTGGGCTCATGGGCATCAGCTCG
This sequence comes from Limnohabitans sp., assembly GCA_024641725.1. Taxonomy (GTDB): domain Bacteria; phylum Pseudomonadota; class Gammaproteobacteria; order Burkholderiales; family Burkholderiaceae_C; genus Limnohabitans_A. The sequence goes on from JAHECM010000014.1 coordinate 13,647, forward strand.
ACCGCTTCGGCGCTGAGCTTTTCGCGAAAGTCGGGCATGGCCAGCACCTGGGCCAGCGCGTCGTTCAGTTGTTTGACGATGGCAGCGGGCATGTGGGCTGGGCCGACGATGCCGTACCACTGCTGGGCGTCAAAGCCTTTGACGCCCGCTTCTTCCATGGTGGGCACGTCTTTGAGCGCCGGGTGGCGTTGGTTGCCGGTGACAGCCAGCGGCCTGACGCGGCCACTGCGGATGTGCGGCAGCGCTGCGGCCAAGCCCGGGAACATGGCCTGGGTTTGACCCGCGATCACGTCGGTGGTGGCTGGCGCAATGCCTCGGTAGGGGATGTGCACCATGAAGGTGTCGGTTTGCAGCTTGAACAATTCGGCCACCAAATGGGTCAGCGAGCCAGCGCCCGCCGAGCCGTAAGACACACGCCCGGGGTTTTTCTTCACGTAGTCGATGAAGGCCCGCACGTCTTTGATGGGCAAAGCCGGATTCACCACCAGCACATTGGGGGTGGCGCCGATCATGCCAATCGGGGTGAAGTCTTTGACCGGGTCGTAGCTCAGCTTGCGTGTGGCGGGCGCAGTGGCGTGGGTGGACACATAGCCTTGCATCAGCGTGTAGCCGTCGGCCGCAGCACGCACGGTGGCCTGCGAAGCGATGACGCCGCCACCGCCGCCCAGGTTGTCCACCACCAGCGGCTGCCCGAGCACTTTGCTCAAGCGGTCGCAGACGGCGCGCCCAATCATGTCTGAGCCCCCGCCTGCGGCCACCGGCACGATGTACTTGATGGGCTTGCTCGGGTAGGGCGATTGGGCCCAGGCGCTGTCTTGCAAAGCCAGCAGCAAGGGCGCAGTTTGGAGCAGGGTGCGGCGTTTCATGAGGGGTCTCCTGGTGTTGGGGTGGCAGATGCACTGGACGCGCCCGCATCGGCTTTGAGGCGCTGAAATGCGCTGTTCACGTGGGCGGTGAGCAGTTCACGCGCTTGCTCGGCATGGCCTTGGGCGATGGCCTGCGCAATGCGGGTGTGTTCGTTGACAGAGCGCTGCATGCCAAGGTCCTGCGAGAGACTTTTGAGGCGGGCCAAATGCAACTTTTGCACCACTTCTCGGTAGGTGTTGGCCAGCGCCAAGTTGCCCGAGGCTTCGATGATGTGCCAGTGGAACTGCAGGTTTTCAGCGTAATAACGTGGCACGTCTAGCTGGGCGGCGGCAGTTTGCATGGCATGCACCGACGCCTGCAGTGCCGCGCTCAGGGGCTGGCGCGCTGCGTCGGGTAAGGCGGCCACTTTGCCGCCGGCAAAGCCGTCGAGCAGGCTGCGCATTTCGTACAGGTCCAGCACCTCGGCGTCCTGAATTTCTCGCACAAAGGTGCCCGAGTGTTTGCGGGAGCTGACCAAGCCAGAGCTCTCGAGCTCGCGCAGCGCCTCGCGCACCGGCACCCTGGAGACTTGCAGGCGGGCGCAAACGTCGGGCTCGTTGATGCGCGCGCCCGGGGCCAGATCGCCACGCAATATCCGCTGCAGCAGGTCTTCGCGCACGAGCTTGGCCAGCGAGGTGTCCCGCAGGGTTTGCAGTTGTGCCGAGGTGTCTGTGTTGATCCAGGGGAGCATGGCGAAGCTAAGGTGAAGGCCAAATCGTATACGAAATACGATGAGCCTCCAAAAGCATTTGTCCGGTGCGTGACGTGGTCGGGCGGTACTGGGGTGATCTTCCAGTGACGGGCCAGTGACTGGGCAGTGGCCGGGCAGGGCCTGCGAAGCGGCCTAAAATGCGGCATTCTTCAGAGGTGAACCGATGAGCATCAAGAGCGACAAATGGATCCGCCGCATGGCCGAGGAGCACGGCATGATCGAGCCGTTTGAACCGGGCCAGATCCGCCAAAACGCCGCCGGGCAAAAAATTGTGAGCTACGGCACCAGCAGTTATGGCTACGACATCCGCTGCGCGCCCGAGTTCAAGGTGTTCACCAACATCTACAGCACGGTGGTGGACCCCAAAAACTTTGACGAAAAGAGCTTTGTGGACATCGAGGGCGATGTTTGCATCATCCCGCCCAACAGTTTTGCGCTGGCCCGCACGGTGGAGTACTTCCGGATTCCTCGCAGTGTTTTGACGGTGTGTTTGGGCAAAAGCACCTATGCCCGCTGCGGCATCATCGTCAACGTGACCCCGTTCGAGCCCGAGTGGGAGGGGTATGTGACGCTGGAGTTTTCCAACACCACGCCGCTGCCCGCCAAGATTTATGCGGGCGAGGGCTGTGCCCAAGTGCTGTTCTTTGAGAGCGACGAAGTCTGCGAAACCAGCTACAAAGACCGGGGTGGCAAGTACCAAGGTCAGGTGGGCGTGACGCTGCCCAAGACCTGAGCCGAGCCTGATTTGGGGCGCGCCAGCCCAAAATGAGACAATACGGGCCAATGACTGCATCTTTTTCCAATTTGTCGCTGGCCCCCACGCTGGCCCGCGCCGTAGCCGAAATGGGCTACGAATCCATGACCCCCATCCAGGCCGAGGCCATCCCAGTGGTGCTGACGGGCCAAGACGTGATGGGCGCAGCCCAAACCGGGAC
>JAHECM010000020.1:0-1132 GCA_024641725.1 Limnohabitans sp.
GCTGGATGATCGCGGCCAACCCCGAAACCGCGTCTTGGTTGCGCCAGCTGTCGATCGACCCGTCCGGCATTTGGCTGAGTCTGGTGGCGCTGCTGGGCATCCCGCTGGCGCTGGGTTTGCTGTTTTCACACCGCTTGCCCGCGCTGACCGAGCGCATCCGCAAGCCGCTGGGCCACTTTGCCGTGGGCGCGCTGATTTTGTTCATCGTGGCAGGCCTGATCAAGGAGCGGCAGTTGCTGACGCTGGGGCTCTTGCCCACCTTGCTGATCGTCGTTTTGCACAACGCCAGTGGCCTGTTGTTGGGCTGGGGCACCAGCATGGCCATGGGTGTGAGCGAGCGCGACCGCCGGGCCATCATGATTGAAGGCGGCATGCAGAACTCGGGGCTGGCGCTGGGCATCATCGCGGTGCAGTTTGGCAGCGATTTGGGCATGGTCACGCTGGCCAGCCTGTGGGGCATTTGGCACATTGTGAGCGGCATGGGACTGGCCCTGTATTGGAGAAAAAAAGATGCTCGATTGCTTGATTAAAAACGGCACCGTGGTTGACGGCACCGGCGCGCCCGCCCGTGTGGCGGATGTGGGGGTGCGCGGCGGCCGCATTGTGGCGGTGGGCCATGTGGACGAGCCTGCCCGGCAAACACTGGACGCCACGGGCTTGTGGATCACCCCCGGTTTTGTGGACATCCACACCCACTACGACGGGCAGGTGACTTGGGACGAGTGCTTTACCCCCAGCATCTACCACGGTGTGACCACCTTGGTCATGGGCAACTGCGGCGTGGGCTTTGCCCCCAAGCGCCCGGGGCATGAGGATGACTTGGTCAAGCTGATGGAGGGTGTGGAGGACATCCCGGGCGCTGCGCTGCACGAAGGCATCCGCTGGAACTGGGAGAGCTTTCCGCAGTACATGGATACGCTGGCGGTCACGCCGCGCAGCTTGGACTATCTGGTGCAGGTGCCGCACGACCCCTTGCGCATGTATGTGATGGGTGAGCGGGCGCTGGCCCACGAAAAAGCCACCGCCCAAGACATCCGTGCCATGCAGAGCTTGTTGCGCGAGGCCCTGCAGGCGGGGGCCGCCGGGTTCAGCACCGGGCGCAGCGACAACCACCGCACCTCCGAGGGCAAGG
>JAHECM010000020.1:1232-16088 GCA_024641725.1 Limnohabitans sp.
GAAAAAGCCACCGCCCAAGACATCCGTGCCATGCAGAGCTTGTTGCGCGAGGCCCTGCAGGCGGGGGCCGCCGGGTTCAGCACCGGGCGCAGCGACAACCACCGCACCTCCGAGGGCAAGGGCACGCCCGCTGCCAATGCGGGCCACGACGAGTTGACCGGGCTGGCGCAGGCCTTTGAGGGGCTGGGCCACGGCGTGATCCAGATCGTCAGCGACTACAACCTGCTCCAGGGGCCAGACCAGTTTGACGCCGAGTTCGATGTCGTAGAGGCATTGGCGCGAGCCAGCGGCAAGTCGGTGTCCTTGACTTGGTTGCAGCGCGACCCGGGTGGGGAGCAGTACCTGAAGATCCAGCAGCGGGTCGAGGCCGCTGTCCAAGCCGGTTTGCCTTTGTACCTCCAGACCGCCGTGCGCGGCATTGGGGTGATCAATGGCTTGGACGCGAGTTTTCACCCTTTCATGGGCTTCCCGTCTTACAAAGAGGTGGCGCATCTGCCGCTGACGCAGCGGGCCGAGGCTTTGCGCGACCCGGCCCGCAAGGCCCGTATCCTGTCCGAAAAGTCCGAACGCCTGGCCGGGGACGGTAGCGCCATTCCGCCGCTGGTGGACATCTTGCTGGCCAAGATCGACCTGATCAGCGGGCGCATGTTCGCCCTGGAGGACACGCTCAACTACGAGCCCTCGGTCATGCAAAGCTTTTTGGTGCGGGCCAAGCAGGCCGGTGTTTCGCCGCTGACGGTGACCTACGACCACCTGTGCGCGGGCGACGGTGCGGGTCTGATTTATTTCCCGATCTTCAACTACAACGAGGGCTCGCTCGACACGGTGCGACGCATGTTGGGACACCCCAGGGCGCTCAGCAGCCTGAGCGATGCGGGCGCGCACGTGGGCACGGTGTGCGACGCCAGCTTCACCACCTTCATGCTCACCCATTGGGTCAGGGACCGGGGGCGGGACGCCATCCCACTCGAAACCGCCGTGGAGATGCTCACAAGTCGAAATGCCCGTTATTTGGGCTTGACGGATCGGGGCGTCATTGCCGAGGGCATGCGGGCCGACATCAATGCCATCGACCCGGCGCGTTTGAGCGTGGGCGTGCCCCGCTTGGTGCGCGATTTGCCCGCAGGCGGCAAACGCTTTGTGCAAAAGGCCGAGGGCTATGTTGCCACCTGGGTCGCGGGTGAGGCGGTGCAGCAAGGCGGCGCGATCACCGCAGCGCGCCCCGGACGGCTGGTGCGCATGGGACAAAATTGACGCGTCACACCGTGGATTTTTGAGCGAAAAAAGCCCGGCCACCTTCGCAGGGGCCGGGCTTTTTGTCTTGAGGGGTGATCAGCCCAGGGCTTTGACCACCGCGTCGCCCATTTGTGCGGTGCCCACTTTGGTGGTGCCCTCGCTCCAGATGTCGCCCGTGCGCAGGCCCTGGGCCAGCACCTTTTGCACAGCCGCTTCGATGCGCTGGGCAGCGGCTTCTTGGTTCAGGCTGAAACGCAGCATCATGGCGGCGGACAAGATGGTGGCCAGCGGATTGGCCACGCCTTTGCCCGCGATGTCGGGGGCGCTGCCGTGGCTGGGCTCGTACAGGCCCTGATTCTTCGTGTTCAGGCTGGCGGAAGGCAGCATGCCGATCGAGCCCGTGAGCATGGAGGCTTCATCGCTCAAGATGTCGCCAAACATATTGCCCGTCACCACCACGTCAAAACGCTTGGGTTCCTTGACCAGTTGCATGGCCGCGTTGTCCACGTACATGTGGTCCAGCGCCACGTCGGGGTATTGCTGGCCGACTTCGGTGACCACGTCTTTCCAGAGCTGGAAGGTTTCGAGCACGTTGGCTTTGTCCACACTGGTCAGGCGCTTGTTGCGCTTACGGGCGGCCTGGAAGGCCACATGCGCGATGCGCTCGATCTCGGGCTTGGAGTAGCGCATGGTGTCAAAGGCTTCTTCGGCACCCGGAAAGTGGCCGTCGGTGGCCACGCGGCGGCCACGTGGCTGGCCAAAATAAATGTCGCCCGTGAGCTCACGGATGATCAAGATGTCCAAACCCGAAATCAGCTCGGGCTTGAGGCTGGACGCGCCCACCAGTTGTTCATAGCAAATGGCAGGGCGGAAATTGGCGAACAGGCCCATGTTTTTGCGCAGGCCCAAAATGGCTTGCTCGGGGCGCAGCGGGCGGTCGAGCGTGTCGTATTTCCAGTCGCCCACGGCGCCAAACAGCACCGCGTCGGACTGCATGGCCAGCTTGAGCGTGGCCTCGGGCAGGGGGTGGCCGTGCGCGTCGTAGGCACAGCCGCCCACCAGGGCGGTTTCCATCTCGAACTTCAAGTCGAGCGTGTTGAGGACTTTGATCGCTTCGGCGACGATTTCGGTGCCGATGCCATCACCGGGGAGGACTGCGATTTTCATGGGGATTCCTGAGGCTTGTTTTATGCGGTTGTGGCGGTGTGCGCGAGCCAAGGCTTGGTGGCCAACCGCTCCGCCTCAAACGCCTTGATCTTGTCGGCGTGGCGCAGGGTCAGGCCGATGTCGTCCAGGCCATTGAGCAGGCAGTATTTGCGGAAGGCTTGCACCTCGAAGGGGATCTCTTCGCCTTGCGGGCGCACCACCACTTGGCGCTCCAGGTCGACGGTGAGTTCGTAGCCGGGGAAGGCGGCGACTTCGTCAAACAATTGGGCCACCACGGCTTCGGGCAGCACGATGGGCAGCAGGCCGTTTTTGAAGCAGTTGTTAAAGAAGATATCGGCAAAGCTGGGTGCGATGACGCAGCGAAAGCCGAATTGGTCGATGGCCCAGGGGGCGTGCTCGCGGCTGGAGCCGCAGCCAAAGTTCTTGCGGGCCAACAAGATGCTGGCGCCTTGGAAGCGCGGCTGGTTCAACACAAAGTCGGGGTTGGGCTTGCGGCTGGCCGGGTCTTGGCCGGGGTGGCCCACGTCCAGGTAGCGCCATTCGTCAAACAGGTTGGGGCCAAAGCCGGTTTTGCGGATCGACTTGAGGAACTGCTTGGGGATGATGGCGTCGGTGTCCACGTTGGCGCGGTCCATCGGGGCCACCAGGCCTTTGAGGAGGTTGAATTTTTGCATGTCTGTTGCTCCTTAGGCGAACTTGCGCACGTCCACAAAGTGACCGTGGATGGCGGCAGCAGCGGCCATGGCGGGGCTGACCAAATGGGTGCGGCCCCCTGCGCCCTGGCGGCCTTCGAAGTTGCGGTTGCTGGTGCTGGCGCAACGCTCACCGGACTCTAGGCGGTCGGCGTTCATGGCCAGGCACATGCTGCAGCCGGGCTCGCGCCACTCAAAGCCTGCGGCTTTGAAAATCTCGTGCAGGCCTTCTTTTTCGGCTTGGTCTTTGACCAAACCCGAGCCGGGCACGACCATGGCCAGCTTGACGTTTTTGGCCACTTTTTGGCCGAGTTTTTTGACCACGGCAGCGGCCTCGCGCATGTCTTCGATGCGGCTGTTGGTGCACGAGCCGATGAACACTTTGTCGATGGTGATGTCGGCCAGCGCTTTGCCCGGTTGCAGGCCCATGTAGGTCAAGGCACGCTCAATGGCGTCACGCTTGACGTCGTCTTTTTCTTTGTCCGGGTCGGGCGTTTGGCCGTCGATGCCCAGCACCATCTCGGGCGAGGTGCCCCAGGTGACTTGCGGCACGATGGTGCTGGCGTCCAGCTCGACCACGGCGTCAAAGTGCGCGCCGGGGTCGGATTGCAGCGTTTTCCAGTACGCGACGGCGTGGTCCCACTCCACGCCCGTGGGTGAGAGCAAACGGCCTTTGACGTACTCGATGGTTTTCTCGTCCACCGCCACCAAGCCCGCGCGTGCGCCGCCTTCGATGGCCATGTTGCAGACCGTCATGCGGCCTTCCATGCTCAAGCTACGAATGGCCGAGCCTGCAAACTCAATGGTGTAGCCGGTGCCGCCCGCGGTGCCGATCTTGCCAATGATGGCCAGCACCACGTCTTTGCCGGTCACGCCCTTGGCCAAAGTGCCCTCGACTTTGATGAGCATGTTCTTGGCTTTTTTGGCCAGCAGGGTTTGGGTGGCCATCACGTGCTCGACCTCAGAGGTGCCGATGCCGTGGGCCAACGCGCCAAACGCGCCATGGGTCGAGGTGTGGCTGTCGCCGCACACCACCGTCATGCCGGGCAGGGTGGCGCCGTTTTCTGGGCCAATGACGTGGACGATGCCTTGGCGCTTGGACAGAAAGGGGAAGAAAGCGGCTGAGCCGAACTCGGCCATGTTGGCGTCGAGCGTGGTGATTTGTTCTTTGCTGATCGGGTCGGTGATGCCGTCGTAGCCCAGATCCCAACCGGTGGTGGGGGTGTTGTGGTCGGCGGTGGCCACGATGGAGCTGACGCGCCAGACTTTGCGGCCCGCTTGGCGGATGCCTTCAAACGCTTGAGGGCTGGTGACTTCGTGCACCAAATGGCGGTCGATGTACAGCACCGAGGTGCCGTCTTCTTCGGTGTGGACGACGTGCTCGTCCCAGATCTTGTCGTAAAGGGTGCGTGACATGGTGCTTCCTTGCTGTGCAACCTGCCATTTTATGCGGTTCGCAGGTCCTGTTTGTCACTTAAGTGTGTGCATGAAAAAAGCCCGCACAAGGCGGGCTTTCCGGGTCGGTTGGAAACCGATCAACGCTGCACGTCGCGACGTGGGGAGCCGGTGAACAGCTGGCGTGGGCGGCCGATTTTGTACTCGGGGTCGCTGATCATTTCGTTCAACTGGGCGATCCAACCGACCGTGCGGGCCAGTGCAAAGATGCCCGTGAACAGGTTCACTGGGATGCCAATGGCGCGCTGCACGATGCCGGAATAGAAGTCCACGTTGGGGTAGAGCTTGCGGCTGACGAAGTAGTCGTCTTCCAGCGCGATCTTTTCGAGGGCCTTGGCCAACTTGAACAAGGGATCGTTCTCGAGGCCCAACTCTTTGAGCACTTCGTCGCAAGTTTCTTGCATCAACTTGGCGCGTGGGTCGTAGTTTTTGTAAACACGGTGACCAAAGCCCATGAGCTTGACGCCAGAGTTTTTGTCTTTGACCTTCTCCATGAATTCGCCCACTTTGGAGATGCCACCCATTTTTTGGATGTCTTCCAGCATGTTCAGGCAAGCCTCGTTGGCGCCGCCGTGGGCAGGGCCCCACAGGCAAGCCACACCTGCAGCGATGGCCGCGAACGGGTTGGTGCCGGACGAACCGCACAGACGCACAGTCGATGTGGACGCGTTTTGCTCGTGGTCCGCGTGCAGCGTGAAGATGCGGTCCATGGCGCGCTCGAGCACGGGGTTGACCTTGTACTCTTCGCAAGGCGTGCCAAACATCATGCGCAGGAAGTTGCCGGCGTAGGACAGGTCATTGCGGGGGTACATGAAAGGCTGGCCCACGCCGTATTTGTAGGCCATGGCCACCAGAGTGGGCATCTTGGCGATCAGGCGGATCGCGGCGATTTGACGGTGTTCTGGGTTGTTGATGTCGGTGCTGTCATGGTAGAAGGCCGACAAGGCACCCACCAAACCGGTCAACACAGCCATGGGGTGCGCGTCACGGCGGAAACCGCGCAGGAAGAACTGCATCTGCTCGTTGACCATGGTGTGCTGGTTGACGAGGTTGTGGAAGTCCTTGCTTTGCTGACCGACGGGCAATTCGCCGTTCAAGAGCAGGTAGCAGGTGTCCAAGTAGTCGGCCTTGTTGGCCAGTTGTTCGATGGGGTAGCCGCGGTACAGCAACTCACCCTTGTCACCATCGATGTAGGTGATGGCCGATTGGCAGGATGCCGTGGACAGGAAACCCGGGTCGTAGGTGAACATGCCGCTTTGGGCATACAGCTTGCGGATGTCGATGACGTCCGGACCGATGTTGCCCGAGTAAACGGGCATGTCGATGCTGGGGCTGCCGTTGGAAAACGACAGGGTGGCTTTGTTGTCAGCGAGTTTCATGGTGGGTTTCCTCAATAAATCCGTGTGCGACCCTTGATGGGTCAACTTCTTAGCAGGTCCAGGACTTCGCGCACCTCGTCGGTGCTGATCTCGGGTTGCAGCTCCTTGCGGCGCAGCAACAAGTCCATGAGATCGTTGTCGGACAAGTCCATCAGCACGTACATGCCGCGTGCCTGTCCAATGGTCAAGCGCGCAGCGTGCTGCTCAAAAAAACGTTCAATGAACAGGTCGTTTTCGAGCAAACCGCGCCGGCTGCGCCAGCGCAATTTGCTCAGAGACCGCTCGCTCAAAAGCGCATGGCGGTCCGCCCCAATCAAGGACGCGTCTTCGAGCAGTGCTGTTTCTGTCATCAGACTGCGCGGCGAAGCATCATTTCTTTGATCTTGCCAATGGCCTTGGTGGGGTTCAGGTTCTTGGGGCAAACATCAACGCAGTTCATGATGGTGTGGCAGCGGAACAGACGGTAAGGGTCTTCCAAGTTGTCCAGGCGTTCGCTGGTGGCTTGGTCGCGGCTGTCGGCAATGAAGCGGTAGGCTTGCAGCAAACCGGCTGGGCCCACGAACTTGTCGGGGTTCCACCAGAAGCTGGGGCAGCTGGTCGAGCAGCTGGCGCACAAGATGCACTCGTACAGGCCGTTCAACTCGTCACGTTCTTCGGGCGACTGCAGCCGCTCGGTTTGGGGTGGCGGTGTGTCGTTGATCAGGTAAGGCTTGATCGAGTGGTACTGCTTGAAGAACTGGGTCATGTCCACGATCAGGTCGCGCACCACGGGCAGGCCGGGCAGCGGCTTCAAGACGATATCGCCTTTGAGCGTGTTCAAGTTTGTGAGGCAGGCCAGGCCATTTTTGCCATTGATGTTCATGGCGTCAGAGCCACACACGCCTTCGCGGCATGAGCGGCGGAAGGACAGCGTGGGGTCCACCGCCTTGAGCTTGACCAGCGCGTCCAGCAGCATGCGCTCGGAGCCGTCGAGCTCCACGTCGATAGACTGCATGTCGGGCTTGGCGTCGGTGTCCGGGTCGTAGCGGTAGATCTTGAAGTTACGTTTTGCCATTTTTCAGATTCCTTGTGTTCGTGCAGGCCGTGATCAGAAAGTGCGTGGCTTGGGAGGCACGGTCTCTGCAGTCAGGGGCTTCATGCGCACGGGCTTGTAGGTCAGGCTGTTGTCGGCGCTGTGCCACAGGGTGTGCTTCATCCACTCGGCGTCGTTGCGGCCCAGGGGGCAAGTGGGGTGGGTCACATCGTGCTCGTAGTCGCGCACGAGGTGAGCGCCACGGCATTCCTTGCGGGCTGCAGCGCTTTCCATGGTGGCTTGGGCGACTTCCATGAGGTTTTCCACTTCCAGCGCTTCGATGCGGGCCGTGTTGAATACTTTGGAGTTGTCTTGCAGGCCGATGGTCTCTACGCGTGCGCGCAGTTCGGCGATCTTTTTGACGCCTTCGTCCATGACCTCTTGGCTGCGGAACACGCCCGCGTGGGCTTGCATGATGGCGCGCATGTCGCCTGCCACGTCTTGGGCGTACTCGCCGCTTTGGGCGCTTTCGAGGCGGTTCAGGCGGGCCAGCGTCAAGTCAGTCGCGTTGGCGGGCAAGTCTTGCACGGCGGTGCCGGGTTGGTTGTTGGCGATGATGTGGTCGCCAGCGGCTTTGCCAAAGACCAGCAAGTCCAGCAGCGAGTTGGTGCCCAAGCGGTTGGCACCGTGCACCGACACGCAAGAGCATTCGCCCACAGCGTAGAGGCCATTCACCGGGCGATCTTCACCGTTCACGGTGTGGACCACTTGGCCGTTGATATTGGTCGGGATGCCGCCCATTTGGTAGTGGATGGTGGGCACGACCGGGATGGGTTCGCGGGTCACGTCCACGTTGGCGAAGTTGACGCCGATTTCGTAGACCGAAGGCAGGCGCTTGTGGATGGTGTCGGCACCCAGGTGGTCCAGCTTCATGTGGATGTAGTCCTTGTTGGGACCGCAGCCGCGACCTTCCAAGATTTCTTGGCCCATGCAGCGCGACACGAAGTCGCGGGGGGCCAAGTCTTTGAGGGTGGGCGCATAGCGCTCCATGAAGCGTTCGCCATTGCTGTTGAGCAAGATCGCGCCCTCGCCACGGCAGCCTTCGGTCAGCAACACGCCAGCACCGGCCACGCCGGTGGGGTGGAACTGCCAGAACTCCATGTCTTGCAACGCGATGCCTGCGCGGGCCGCCATGCCCAGGCCGTCGCCGGTGTTGATGAAGGCGTTGGTGGACGACTGGTAAATGCGGCCTGCGCCACCGGTGGCCAACAGCACGGTCTTGGCTTGCAAGGTGTACAGCTCGCCGGTTTCCATTTCGAGGGCCGTGACGCCCACGCAGTCACCGGCTTCGTTGCGGATCAGGTCGAGCGCCATCCATTCCACAAAGAAGGTGGTGCGGGCGGCGACGTTGGCTTGGTACAAGGTGTGCAGCATGGCGTGACCGGTGCGGTCAGCGGCAGCGCAGGCGCGTTGTACGGGCTTTTCGCCAAAGTTGGCGGTGTGGCCGCCAAACGGACGCTGGTAAATGGTGCCGTCCGGGTTGCGGTCGAAAGGCATGCCCATGTGCTCCAAGTCGTACACAACCTTGGGCGCTTCGCGGCACATGAATTCGATCGCGTCTTGGTCGCCGAGCCAGTCAGAACCCTTGACGGTGTCATAGAAGTGGTATTCCCACTTGTCTTCGCTCATGTTGCCCAGCGAAGCGGACACGCCGCCTTGCGCCGCCACCGTGTGCGAGCGGGTGGGGAACACTTTGGACAGCACCGCCACGTTCAGGCCAGCGCGGGCCAGTTGCAGCGAAGCACGCATGCCGGAGCCGCCCGCGCCGATGATCACGACGTCGAACTTGCGGTTGGAGATTTGATCTTTGGTATAGCTCATGATTATTTATCTTGGTGTGGGATCAACTCGGAATTACAGACGCCACAGCGCTTGCACAGCCCAGCCAGCGCAGCCGACCAGCCAGACGAGTGTGAAGACATGCAAAACCAGGCGCACGGCCACGGGTTTGACATAGTCCATCCAGATGTCGCGCATGCCGACCCACACGTGGTAGAGCAGGGCGAGGATGACCGCGAAGGTCAAAAACTTCATGAAGGAGCCCGCAAAAATGCCGGCCCATTCTTCGTAGCCAATGGGGCCTGAAGTGAGCAGCACTTGCGCCAGCAAGATGACGGTGAACAGGGCCATGAGGGCGCCGGTCACGCGCTGGGCCAACCAGTCGCGAAAGCCATAGCCAGCACCGGTCACGATGCGTTTGGAGCCGTAATTGACGGACATGAGGGGTACTCCTGTGATGAATCAGTAAAGGCCAAACAGCTTGGCGCCCAAGGCGGCCGTCAAGGCCAGGCTCAGCACCAGCGTCACGATGGCGGACGACTTACCAAATTCTTTGGTCACGGCATGGCACACGTCCATGTACAGGTGACGCAAGCCGGCGATGAAGTGGTGCAAATAGCCCCAGATCAGCGCCAAGGCCACGAGCTTCATGAACCAGCCGGGCACAAAGCCCAGGCCGACATTGAATGCGGCAGAAAACTTGGCGAAGGAGATTTCGGAAGTGATCGAGTTGTCAAACATCCAGATGATGAGGGGCATCAACAAGAACATCAAGAAACCGCTGATGCGGTGCAAGATGGAAACGATGCCAGCCACCGGCAAACGGTAGGAGGGCAGGTCCTTCAGGGCGTTGATGTTGCGGAATTCAGGCCGCTTTCTGGCGAGTTCAGTCATGTTGGCACTTTCTGGGAGGTAACTCGGATGTAATTTTGGACGTCAAACCGTTGGATTCTATTGCAACGCAGCAAACTGACATGAGCATTGCACGGGCATTTGAAAAAATGAGGTTCAGCTCAGCTCAAAGCGTTGTGGTAGTGGTGTTTTTCGGTGCAATAAAGGCCTCGGCGCAGCTCCATGGGGGTGTCGTTGTAGGTGTAAGCCACGCGCTCCACGCTCAACAGCGGGGTGCCTGCGGTCACGTTCAGCAGTGCTTGCTGGGCGGTGTCGGGCAGGACGGCGCGAATTTTTTCATCGGCGCGCACCATGCGCACACCAAATTCGGTCTCGAACAGGGCGTACATGGGGCCGTGGTAGTCCGACAGGCGCTCCGCGGTCAGCCCCTTGAACGGGTTGCCAGGCAACCACAGGTCCTCCAAGATGGTGGGTTCACCCGCAAAAGACAGCACGCGGCGCACTTGCAGCACCGGATCGCCGGGGCGCAGGGCCAGCGCCCGGGCAATGTCCGCTGTGGCGCGCAGGCGTTTGCAGTCCACGATCTGGCGCTGGGCAGGGCCTTCGCTGTCCAAGTTGCCGGTGTCGGGCACCAGTTTGAGGAATCTGTACTGGACATGCTGTTCAGCATGGGTGGCCACAAAAGTGCCTTTGCCCTGACGGCGCACCAGCAAATGGCCCGCCGCCAGCTCGTCGATGGCTTTGCGCACCGTGCCCTGGCTGACGCGGTAGCGCCCGGCCAGCTCCATTTCGCTGGGGATGGACTCACCAGGCTTCCATTCGCCGGACTGCAGGCTTTGCAGAATCAGTCCCTTGATCTGCTGGTAGAGCGGGCTGAACGCGGGGGTGGCTGCCAGGTTGTCTGGTGCCGCAAGCGCGGTGTCGGCCGAGGGGGATGTGTTGTTCATGGCGGGTGTTGCATGACGCCGGGTCAGGGCCGTGTCAGGTGTTGCATCATATCTTATATAAGACATAAGACAAATTGACGGATCAGGGTTTTCGCGGGTACACTCGACAGCTGTTTCCATCATCACTTTTGGAGTTTTTCATGAGCAAGAAGCCCGTCCGCGTTGCCGTTACCGGCGCAGCAGGTCAAATCGGTTACGCATTGTTGTTCCGCATCGCCTCCGGCGAAATGCTGGGCAAAGACCAGCCCGTCATCCTGCAACTGTTGGAAGTGCCTGTCGAAGGCCCCCAAAAAGCGCTCAAAGGCGTGATGATGGAGTTGGAAGACTGCGCATTCCCATTGCTGGTGGGCATGGAAGCCCATGGCGACCCCATGACTGCGTTCAAAGACGTGGACTATGCTTTGTTGGTCGGTTCACGCCCACGCGGCCCCGGCATGGAGCGCGCTGAATTGCTCGCCATCAACGGCGCGATCTTCACCGCACAAGGCAAGGCCTTGAACGCTGTGGCTTCACGCGACGTGAAAGTTTTGGTCGTCGGCAACCCCGCCAACACCAACGCTTACATCGCCATGAAAGCGGCACCTGACCTCAAGCCAGGCAACTTCACTGCCATGCTGCGTTTGGACCACAACCGCGCTGCTTCGCAAATCGCTGCCAAGACTGGCAAAGCCGTGGCCGACATCGAGAAATTGTGCGTGTGGGGCAACCACTCGCCAACGATGTACGCTGACTACCGCTTCGCCACCATCAAGGGCGAGTCGGTCAAGACCATGATCAACGACCAAGAATGGAACGCCAATGTGTTCTTGCCCACGGTGGGCAAGCGCGGCGCGGCCATCATCGAAGCGCGTGGTTTGTCGTCGGCTGCATCGGCGGCCAACGCAGCCATCGACCACATGCGCGACTGGGCCTTGGGCACCAACGGCAAGTGGGTCACCATGGGCATTCCATCACAAGGCTGGTATGGCATTCCTAAGGACGTCATGTTCGGCTTCCCCGTGACCTGCGAAAACGGCCAATACACCGTGGTCGAAGGTTTGGAAATCGACGCATTCAGCCAAGGCTGCATCGACAAGACGCTCAAAGAGTTGACCGACGAGCAAGCGGGCGTGGCCCACTTGATCTAATTCTCAACAGAGAAATAGAGTGAGCCATCCGCGCGACGTTCTGTTGGGTTCGCAAGCCGGTAGCGTTCAGCTGCCTGTTTGCGACCACTACAGCGGTGTCGAAGCGCGGATGCGCAAAAGCTTGCAGCTGCAAGCTGAAATGACGCAAGAGTTCGGCACTTGCGTTTTTGACGTCACTCTGGATTGTGAAGATGGCGCTCCCGTGGGCGGCGAGGCAGAGCATGCCGCGCTGGTCACCGAGTTGGCCATAGCCGCAGCACCGGATGCACGCGTTGCGGTGCGGGTTCACCCCGTGGACCACCCTCATTTTGATGCCGACGTGGCCCACATTGCTGGCCGCGCCGCTGACCGCTTGGTGCACATCATGGTGCCCAAGGTGGAGTCGGTGCAAGACGTGGAGCGGGCCGTGCAGGCCCTGAACCTGGCTGGCGCGACAGACCTGCCGCTGCAGGTGCTGATCGAGTCGCCCGCAGCGGTGCACCGCGCATTTGACATCGCAGCCCATCCCCGCGTGCAGTCCCTCAGCTTTGGCTTGATGGACTTTGTCTCGGCCCACGGCGGCGCGATACCCGCACATGGCATGTCCTCGCAAGGCCAGTTTTCGCACCCGCTGGTGGTGCGTGCCAAACTGGAAATCGCCAGTGCCTGCCACGCCCACGGCAAAGTGCCCTCGCACTGCGTGGTGACCGAGTTCAATGACACCGCCGCCATGCAAGCGGCCGCGACCCAGGCGGCCAATGGTTTTGGCTTCACCCGCATGTGGAGCATTCACCCTGCGCAGATCCGCCCCATTTTGGCGGCCATGGCCCCCAGCGAGGCCGAAATTGAGCGCGCCAGCGAGATCGTGTTGGATGCGCATGCCGCCCAATGGGCACCGATCAGCCACGCGGGGCAACTGCAAGACCGCGCCAGTTACCGCTTTTTTTGGCAAGTTTTGGAGCGTGCCCACGCCACAGGTCGGCGTTTGCCCGATGCTGTGCAGGCGTTTTTTGCGGCAAGCGACTCCTTGACGGCGCAGCGTTTGCCATGACGCGCGCCCACATGAAAGGAATTTCTGTGCTCCAAACGGTCATGCCCCGAATCCTTCTGGCCAGTGTGTTGGCCGTCTTGCCGGCGCTGACTTGGGCCGAAACGCCGACGGCCAAAGTCAAGGCCAGCGGACTGAAACACCCGCAATCGGGCGAAGAGCAACGCGCTGCCAGCGCTGCACTCACCGCCCGCTTGCAGGCCGAAGCCATTGCCGAGGCCGCGCGAAGCCTCCCGGCCACGATTGCCTCGCCAGGAACTTCTCTATCAACTGCCCCAGCGACAACTGCAGCTTCTGCCGCTCGGCCTCAGTTTCAGCCGCAAACGCAAACGCAAATGCAACCCCAGCCTGCCCAATCCCTGGCTGCCGCGCCAGCGCCGCTGAGGGCATCGGCGCCGCCGGGCCCTGATGCTCTGGGTGCCCACGAGTTGGCCATTGCCGAGCGTGTTCACCAAGGCCATGTGTCTTGTGAGATGGGTGTCAAAGTGAGTTTGGAGGCCGATGCGGCCCAGCCCGGTTACTTTCACCTGCAGGGCAAAGGCTTTCGCTACCGCATGCGGCCCGTGGTCACCAGCACGGGAGCCATCCGCCTCGAAGACGCCAAAGCCGGCGCTGTCTGGCTGCAACTGGCCAACAAATCCATGCTGATGGACCAAAAGCAAGGACGCCGCGTGGCCGATGAATGCGCCAACCCCGAGCAAATGGCCTACGCCCACGCCATGAAAACCAATCCCCCGCCCAAGCTGTTCGACACGAGCGGCATGGGCCGCTGACCCTTTTATTGTTGTTTTAGACAGGAGAAAAAACCATGTTACAAGCCTACCGTGAACACGCCGCAGAACGCGCTGCCCTGGGCATCCCGCCACTGCCGCTCGACGCCAAGCAAGTCGAAGCCCTGATCGAGCTGATCAAGAACCCACCCGCAGGCGAAGACGCCTTCTTGATGGACTTGCTCACGCACCGCGTGCCCCCAGGCGTGGACGACGCCGCCAAAGTCAAGGCCTCATTCTTGGCCGCTGTGGCGCACGGCGAACTCCAAGTGGGCTTGGTCTCCAAGGCCAAAGCCACCGAGCTGCTGGGCACCATGGTGGGCGGCTACAACGTGCACCCCCTGATCGAGCTGCTCGACGACGCCGAAGTGGCGGGCGTGGCCGCTGAAGGCCTCAAGAAAACCTTGCTGATGTTCGACTTCTTCAACGACGTCGCCGAAAAAGCCAAGGCCGGCAACGCCAAGGCCAAAGAAGTCATGCAAAGCTGGGCCGACGCCGAGTGGTTCACCAGCCGCCCAGAAGTCGAGAAAAAAATCACCGTCACCGTGTTCAAAGTGCCCGGCGAGACCAACACCGACGACCTGTCGCCCGCACCCGACGCTTGGAGCCGCCCCGACATCCCGCTGCACTACCTGGCGATGCTCAAAAACACCCGTCCTGACGCGGCCTTCAAGCCCGAAGAAGACGGCAAGCGTGGCCCCATGGCCATGATTGAAGAGCTCAAGAAAAAGGGCAACCTGGTGTCTTACGTGGGCGACGTGGTCGGCACCGGCTCCAGCCGCAAGTCGGCCACCAACAGCATCATCTGGGGCTTTGGTGAAGACATTCCCTTCGTGCCCAATAAGCGTTTTGGTGGCGTGACCTTGGGCGGCAAAATCGCCCCCATCTTCTTCAATACCCAAGAAGACTCGGGCGCATTGCCCATCGAAGTGGACGTGACCGCGTTCAACATGGGCGACGTGATCGACGTGCTGCCCTACGACGGCAAGATTGTCAAAAACGGCGAAACCGTCACCACCTTCCAGCTCAAGAGCGATGTGCTGTTTGACGAAGTGCGCGCCGGTGGCCGCATCAACCTGATCATCGGCCGCTCGCTGACCGCCAAGGCCCGCGAATTTTTGGGCCTGCCTGCTTCGACCGTGTTCCGCCTGCCCCAAGCGCCTGCCGCCACCCAGGCTGGCTTCACGTTGGCACAGAAGATGGTGGGCCGCGCTGTCGGTTTTCCTGAAGGTCAAGGCGTTCGCCCCGGCACTTATTGCGAACCCAAGATGACCACCGTGGGCTCGCAAGACACCACCGGCCCCATGACCCGCGACGAACTGAAAGACTTGGCCTGCCTGGGCTTCAGCGCCG
>JAHECM010000253.1 GCA_024641725.1 Limnohabitans sp.
CAATCGACAGCATCCAAAACGGCCCGCTGGCGGCCACCAGGGTCACGTTCAGTGGGGTGGAGGTTTGCAGGGCCAGGTACTGCAGCGCGTTGTAGCAGCCCACGCCCAACAAGCTGAGCAGGCCAAAGCGCCGCCAGTGTGACCACAGGCCGCTGCCGCGCCTCAGCACCCAAGGCGCCAGCGGCAGCAAGATGAAGAGCGCCACCGCCCAACGCAAAAAATTCAGGGTGATGGGCGGCACCAGGTCGGTGACCAAGCGGCCCACCACCGCATTGCCGGCCCACATGAGGGGCGGCACGGTCAGCAGCAAAGCGGTGCGAAGCGAGAGTTTTTCAGACATGGGGCACTGTATCGGCGTTCGGGTTTTCCCGCTGTCGCCAAACTGTCCACGGGCCCCCCTTGGTGGCGGCTTTCGTGGCACAGTCACGCATCGTTTGCTTTCAACCATTCAGGAGATTCCCCATGAGCCTTGCCGTCCAGATCGACCAACACGGTGGTCCCGAAGTCATGAAATTGGTCGATGTCACCGTGGGCGAGCCCGGCCCCGGCGAGATCCGCATCCGTCACAAGGCCATTGGCCTGAACTTCATCGACGTGTACCAACGCAGTGGCCTGTACCAGCTGCCCATGCCGCTCAAACTGGGCATGGAGGCCTCGGGCGTGGTTGAAGCCGTGGGCGAGGGCGTCACACACCTGCAAGTGGGCGATCGCGCCGCGTACGCCAGCCAGCCGCCCGGCAGCTACTGCGAGGTGCGTGTCATGCCCGCCAAGTGCGTGTGCAAACTGCCCGACGCGATCTCGTTCGAGACCGGCGCGGCCATGATGCTCAAGGGCCTCACAGCGCAGTATTTGCTCAAGCGCACCCTGCCGCAAGGCGGCCTCAAAGCGGGCGACTTTGTGTTGTTCCACGCTGCAGCCGGTGGGGTGGGCCTGATCGCTTGCCAATGGGCCAAAGCCCTGGGCTTGCGCTTGATCGGCACGGCCGGCAGCGACGCCAAATGCGCACTGGCCAAAGCCAATGGCGCGGAGTTTGTCATCAACTATTCGACCGAAGACTTCCAGGCCAAAGTCAAAGAAATCACGGGCGGCAAGGGCGTCAAAGTGGTGTACGACTCGGTGGGCAAAGACACTTGGGACAAGTCACTCGACTGCCTGGCCCCGTTTGGCCTGATGGCCAGCTTCGGCAACGCTTCTGGCCCTGTGGCCCCCTTTGCGCCCGGTATTTTGGGCCCTAAGGGTTCGGTCTATGTGACGCGCCAAACCTTGTTCAGCCACATCACCACCCGCGAAAGCACGCAAGAGATGGCCGACGATTTGTTTGAAGCGGTGACCAGTGGCCAGGTCAAGATCCACATCGACCAGACCTTCCCGTTGGCACAAATTCAGGACGCGCACATCGCGCTGGAGGCCCGCAAAACCACGGGTTGCACGGTCATCACTTTGTGATGGGGCTTGTGGGAGCGGCGCCCCCGCCGCGATAGAGCTGTCTCAGTCCGCAAGCCATCGCCCCGGGGGCGGGGCTCCTACACGGACTCAGCAGGTCAAGCCGCCAATTTGGCCTTGGGCGCGAGCGTCTCGAGCGCTTCGCTCAGGATTTGCAGGGTGCGCGGCGCTTGGTGCCATTTGTCCAAACCAAACAGGCCCATGCGGAAGGTGCTGAAGTCGGCAGGTTCGTCGCACTGCAGCGGCACACCGGCAGCGGTTTGCAGGCCCAGCGCCAAGAACTTTTTGCTGTTTTGAATCTCGGGGTCGGTGGTGTAACTGACCACCACACCAGGGGCTTCAAAACCGGGCGCGGCCACGCTGGGAAAGCCGTGTTCCAACAGCAATGAACGTACTTGGCGGCCCAGCGCCATTTGTTCCTCACGCACCTTGGCAAAGCCGTAGGCCTCGGTCTCCAGCATGGCTTCTTGCAGGCGCTGCAACGCATCCGTGGGCAAGGTGGTGTGGTACATGTGGCCGCCGCCCTCATAAGTCTCCATCACTTGAAGCCACTTTTTGAGGTCCATCGCAAAGGTGGTGCTGGTGGTGCCGTCGATGGCCTTGCGGGCGCGTTCGCTGAGCATGACCATGGCGCAGCAAGGCGAGCTGCTCCATCCTTTTTGTGGCGCGCTGATCAGCACGTCCACGCCGGTGGCTTGCATGTTCACCCACATCGCACCCGAGGCGATGCAGTCCAGCACCAACAAGCCACCCACCGCGTGCACCGCGTCGGCCACAGCCTTGAGGTAATCGTCGGGCAAGACCATGCCAGCGGCGGTTTCGACGTGCGGAGCAAACACCAAGGCGGGTTTTTCGGCGGCAATCGCGGCGGTGACTTCGGCGATCGGGGCAGGTGCCCAGGCCGCTTGCGAGCCTGCGGCCACGCGGCGCGCCTTGAGCACGCTGTGGCTCTTGGGGATCTGGCCCATGTCAAAAATTTGCGTCCAGCGGAAGCTGAACCAGCCGTTGCGGATCACCATGACGTGTTGGTCGGTGGCGAACTGGCGGGCCACCGACTCCATGCCAAAAGTGCCGCTGCCGGGCACCAGCGCCACCGAGTGGGCACCGTAAACCGTTTTGAGCATGCGAGAAATGTCGGTCATCACGCCACCAAAGCGCTTGGACATGTGGTTCAGGGCGCGGTCGGTGTAGACCACCGAAAATTCAAGCAGACCGTCGGGGTCAATGTGGGGCAAAAGTCCGGGCATGGTGTTTCTCCGTTGTTTTTCAAATGTGGGCCAGAGCTTAACGCAAGGGCATGGACTGCGTTTTATGGGGGCGAAGGTGCGGGCAGTGGGACGCTGTGGCTGGCGATGTGCGACCTGAATTCTGGCGAGGTGCTGGCCCAGTCCACCAAGTCCACCCGCCAAGGCAATTCGCTGCTGGCAAAAGCCTCATGCAGTTGTCCCAGGGTGGTCAGCGGTGTGGGCGTGTCGCCCATGATGGCCAGGTCCAGGTCAGAGTAAGGTTTGGGTGTGCCACGTGCGCGGGAACCAAACAGGCGCACCTTTCGGGTGGGCAGCCAGGTGGCAAGGATTCGGTGGACGAGCGTCAGTTGTTGCGCACTCATGCCATGCAGTGACTCAGTCAACAGCGTCTTCCAGGCGGGCCAGCAAAAGGCGGGCATCCATCATGAAGGCTTGTGTGCCTTCGTAAACCTGCCGGGCTTTTTGGTGGTCATAGGTGTGCGCCGTGATGTTGCGCATCTGGCGGTAAGCAAACCAGGCTTGAATGTCCGAGATGAAACCTTTTTCGGCGGCGATGCGCAGCACATCCCGAAAGTT
>JAHECM010000255.1 GCA_024641725.1 Limnohabitans sp.
ACCAATGATGGCGCCGCCCACCATGGCCGCCAAACCCATGGCCGCAGACTGCACCGCCGAGTTGATGGTCATGAAGGTGCCGCGCAAACGGGGTTCGACCGCCGATGAAATCAGGGCCATACCCGGGATCATCCGGCCGCTCATCATGGTGAAAAAGGCCGTGGAAATCAGGAACAAAACAACCAGGGGCGAACCGGCCGACAAGGTGGTGGCCATCAACGGCACCGTCACCGCCACGGCCAAACGCTTGAACATTTTGACTTTGCCCACACGGTCGGTCAGTCGGCCAAACAGGCGTGCGGTCAACAAGGTGGCCGTGCCGCCCAGCAGATACACCCAAGGCACCTGCTCCGGGTGCATGCCCGCATTCGATTGCAAATAGATGGTGATGTAGGGGATGACCGTGAAGCCAGCGAACATCATCACCGCCGACAAGGCAAAGGCTTTCATGTGGTTGGCGTCCACCAGAACCTGGCCAATGCTGCGCCAGACGCTGGCGCGCTCAGGGTGGTGCAAATGGGCGTCCAGTGGCGGCAAGGTTTGCCAGGCACCAATCACCAGCAAACCCACCATGGCGGCAATGGCCATGAAAGGCGCGTGCCAGCTCAGGTGCGCCGCCAAAAACAGGCCCAGCGGCACACCCGCCACGGTGGAGACCGAAAACGAGGTCATGACCACGCCCATGGCCTGACCACGCCGCTCAAACGGGATCACATCGGCCACGATGGTCTGCGACAAGGCCGACAAGACCCCGCCAAACACCCCGGCCGCCACGCGGGCGACCATCAGCCAGCCATAGCCGGGCGCCAGACCACAAGCCAGGGTGGCCAGGCCGAACAGGGTGTACATGGTCAGCAGCAGGCGCTTGCGGCTGAAACGGTCCACATAGGTGGCCGCCAGCAAGCCCGACGCACCGGCCGACAGGGTGTAGGCTGAGACCAGCACACCAAACTCGGCGTTGCTGATGCCAAACAAGCGGGTGAACTGAGGCCCCAGGGGCATCATGATCATGAAGTCCAGGATGTGGGTGAACTGGATACCGGCCAGCGTCAGCAGCAGCCAGCGCTCTCGTCGAGGGGTCAAATGGGGGGTCATGTGGAGCCTGAGTGAATCCTTTGAATCTAACACCGTGCCCTCTGGTGCTGACCGGGTCACCCACAACCTCGCAGATTCACACGACTGCCACACAAAGCGCCGATGCCGGTGCGATAATCCGCCCATTCATTTTCTGGAGACCCTGTCGTGGACGCTACCCCGAGTCGGTAGCTTTCGGACGCCTTGAGCATCGCGCCCATCGTTCGAAAGCTGCATTCCCCTTTGCCGCCCCTTTGAACTTTTGGCACCTGGCCATTTTCTGGATTCGCCATGCTCAACATCTTCACCCTTGCCAACGGCCGCCTCTTTCAGGAAGAGATCGAGTCTCTGGAAGAACTCTCCCGCTTTCAGCCCATCTGGGTCGACCTGGAGTCGCCCACGCTGGAAGAAAAGCGCTGGATCAAACAATACTTTGGCCTGTCCATCCCCGAAGACGCGATGGACGAGGACATCGAGGAATCCGCGCGCTTTTACGAAGAAGACAACGGCGAGCTGCACATCCGCTCCGACTTCTTGATCGCCGACGAGGACGAGCCCCGCACCGTGCGTTGCGCTTTCATCCTGAACCAGCACAACACCCACCTCAAAAGCCAGGGCGTGCTGTTTTCGATTCACGACGAGGACGTGCCGGTGTTTCGCCTGCTGCGCATGCGCGCGCGCCGTGCGCCGGGTCTGATCGAAGACGCCAAGGAAGTGCTGCTCAAGCTGTTTGACGCCGATGCCGAGTACTCGGCCGACACACTGGAAGGCATTTACGACCAGCTTGAAAAAGCGGGCAAACAGGTGCTGTCGGGCGACGTGACCGACGCCATGGCCGGTGAAGTGCTGGGCGCGATTGCCCGCCAGGAAGACTTGAATGGCCGCATCCGCCGCAACGTGATGGACACCCGCCGCGCCGTGAGCTTCATGATGCGCTCGAAGATGCTCAACGCCGAGCAGTTTGAAGAAGCGCGCCAGATCCTGCGCGACATCGACTCGCTGGACTCGCACACAGCGTTTTTGTTCGACAAGATCAACTTCTTGATGGACGCCACCGTGGGTTTCATCAACATCAACCAGAACAAGATCATCAAGATTTTCTCGGTGGCCAGCGTGGCCTTGCTGCCACCCACGCTGATCGCGAGCATCTACGGCATGAACTTTCAGTACATGCCCGAACTCAGCCAAACCTGGGGTTACCCGATGGCCATCGTGCTGATGGCCGCCAGCGCCGTGGTGCCCATGTGGTACTTCCGTCGTCGGGGCTGGCTGAAATAAACTGCCTTCGCTTGAAGCGTTTGTTGCAGTGGGCTGGGGCCGGGCTCCTCAGACGCAGGCTCAACATCGTCACCCGGCCCCAGCCCACTGCAACAAACTTTGGGCCGATCTTGCTGCTGTCCTAATGCAAGGCTTGACGGCATTACCGGTGCATCAACCACTGTGACAAGATGGCCAAGCTGTAGCGGCTGGCCACTTCGCGAATGAAGCGATTGAAGTCGGTGTGTGCATCGTCGTCTGCCCGGTCCGAGATGGTGCGAACCGCCGCAAACGGCACCCCATAGTCCAGACACACTTGCGCCACGGCAGCGCCTTCCATCTCCACCGCCAGGGCATCGGGCAGGCTGTGCTGCAAAGCCTGGCTTTCAGCGGTGGTGGACACAAAACGGTCGCCGCTGACGATCAGCCCCTGGTGCACACGCGGGGACAACAAATGGAAATCTGCAATGGCCTGCGCGCCCAGATGCTGTGCGGGGTCGGACAGCACCTGCGATGCAGCAGCAGCCAAGGCCTGCGACAGGGCTGGGTCGGTGTCAAAGCGTGCACGCCCATACAAGGGCACTTCGTATTGGGGGAACAAGGGCGAAGCGTCCATGTCGTGCTGCACCAGGCCAGTGGCCACGACCACATCGCCCACCTGGGCGTGCGGCGCCAGACCGCCTGCAGCACCGGTGAACACCAAGGCATCGACCTTGAAGCGTTCCAGCAAAACTGTGGCCGTGGTGGCTGCGGCCACTTTGCCGATGCGCGAGAGCACTGCCACCACATCATGGCCATGCCAGTGGCCAACCCAGAAGTCCCGCTCGGCCACGCGCACGCGCTGCTCGTCGGGCATGGCCGCCAACACAGCGGCCAACTCTTCATGCATCGCACTCATGATGCCAATCACAGCCATGGCTTGTCCCTTATTT
>JAHECM010000263.1 GCA_024641725.1 Limnohabitans sp.
CCCGCCGGTGTGGGCTATGCCCGCAAGCCGCCGGTGTGGATGCAGCCGGGCGACACCATCGAGATCGACATCGAAGGCGTGGGCGTTTTGCGCAACACCGTTGGCCTGCTGGCCGCCTGAACCCCCTCCCTAAAGCCCAAGGGCGACCATGAAAAACATCACCAAAGACAACCTCACCGACACCGTCAAGAGCAGTTTTAGGCGCATCGACGACGAGCGGACTCGCCACTTGGTCAACCGCCTGGTGCACCACCTGCACGCGTTTGCCACCGAGACGCAACTCAGCCACGAAGAGTGGCGCGAAGGCATCGCTTTTTTGCACCGAGCCGCTGAGATCAGCAGCCCATCGCGCAGCGAATTCACTCTGATGTCTGACGTGTTGGGCTTGTCTTCACTGGTGGACTTGCTGGCCGCCCGGCCTGGTGCGACCGAGGGCAGCGTGCTCGGGCCCTTCCATACCCGGGGCTCGCCTTGGATGACCAGCGGAGCCAACTTGATCAAAAACAACCCGGGCCAAGCGGTGCTGATTCGCGGCCGCGTGACCGATGTGCAGGGACAGCCACTGACTCAGGCAAGCATCGACTTTTGGCAAAACGCCGACAACGGCATGTACTGGCAAATGGACGACAGCCAGCCCCAGGACAACTTGCGCTGCCAAATTCAGGTCTTGTCCGACGGCAGCTTCGAGCTGGCCACCTTGCGGCCACAGCCCTACCTGGTGCCCACCGATGGGCCGGTGGGCGAATTGCTTGGCGTTTCGCACCGCGATGCCTGGCGACCCGCGCACTTCCACATCATTGTGGAGGCTCCGGGCTACCGCAGCTTGATCACCGAAGTTTTTGACGACGCCGACCCCTGGGTGGACAAAGACGCGGTGTTTGGTGTGCGCGCCTCACTGGTGCGCCCATTCAAGCCCGAGTCTGACGCTGCCACCGCTGCACGACTGGGTTTGCCTGAACATTACCTGGTGGTGGACTTGCCGATTCGGCTGGCGATTCAAGACTGACGCGATTGCAGATGGAAGATCGACACACCATGGCCCACACTCTGAGCGTTGACGTTTTGATCGTCGGAGGCGGCCCCTGCGGCCTGATGCTGGCCATCGAGCTGGGGCGGCGCAACATCCGCTGCCTGCTGGTGGACGCCAAACCCGGCACGGCGTTCAACCCCCAGGCCAACGCCACTCAGGCGCGCACTATGGAGCATTTCAGGCGGCTGGGCTTTGCCCACGAAATCCGCCAAATGGGTTTGCCGCCCGACCACCCGACCGACATCGCCTACTTGACCCGCTTTGCGGGCACCGAACTGGCGCGCTTGCGGCTGCCCACTGCCGCAGCTGCCCCCCAAGCCATCAAGGCCATGTCGGGCTCATGGAGTGCTGCCGAGCTGCCGCACCGGGTGTCCCAAAAATATGTCGAGGTCTGCCTGCACGGCCAGGCGCAGCAACAAGCCAGTGTCGAGATGCGCTACGGCTGGCACCTGACGGCGTTCGAGCAAACCGCAGGCGGGGTACAAGCCCTGGTTCAGCCGGTGGATGGCGGCGAAGCCGTGCAGGTGCAAGCCGCTTACATGGTGGGCGCCGACGGCGCGCGCAGCAAAGTGCGCCAGCAACTGGGCATTGCCTGGGGCGGGGCCACCGGGTTCAAGCGCAAATTCATGGGCGGCAAAATGCTGGCGGTTTACCTCAAAGCGCCTGACTTTTATGCCCGCAACCCCAACGACCGCTCCTGGATGTACGTGGTTGTCAACCCCGAACTGCGCGCTTTCATCATGTCGGTGGACGGCGTGAGCGAGTTCGCTTTTCACATCCAAATGGCCGATGACGCCGCCACCGAAGCCCTGACCGAGGCCGATGCCCGGCGTTTGTTTGCGCAAGCCTATGGGCAAGACATGGACATCGAGATTTTGTCCATGGCCACCTGGATGGCGGGCCACGCGCTGGTGGCCGAATCGTTTCAGCAAGGACGCGTGTTCTTGGGCGGCGATGCGGCGCATTTGTTCACCCCCACGGGCGGTCTGGGCTACAACACCGCCGTCGAAGACGCGGTCAACCTGGGCTGGAAGTTGGCCAGCGTCATTCAAGGCCACGCACCAGCGGCACTGCTGGACAGCTACGCACAAGAGCGCCACCCCCTGGCCATGCGCAACACCGCCTATGCCCGCCAATTTGCCGACTCGATTGGTTTGTTTGACGCAGCCCCCGAGCTCGAAGCGGCCAGCCCCGAAGGTGAGCAAGCCCGGGCCGTCGCCTCGGACTACCTCAACGGCCATGTGCGCCGCGAGTTCAACATTCCGGGCGTGACCTTTGGCGGGCGGTACGACGCCAGCGCCGTCATCGTGGGCGACGGCACCACGGCCCCGCCCGATGCCGCCAACAGCTACACGCCTTGCGCCACCCCCGGCGGCAGGCCCCCGCACGCCTGGTTGGCCGATGGGCGTTCGCTCTTCGACACCTTCCATGCCGAATGGACACTGCTGGTGCTGGGCGCACAGCCCCCAGACTGCACGCCTTTTGAGTCCGAGGCACACGCCCTGGGCTTGGACCTGAAAGTGGTGCGCCACGCACAGCCTGAGCTCTTGGTCTTGTACGATGCGCCCATGGTCTTGATCCGGCCTGACCAGATCGTGGCTTGGCGCGGGCATCAGGCCACGCCAGCGCGCGCGGTGCTGGAACAAGTCACGGGCCAAGCTGTGGCGAAGTGAGTCTGCGGGGCGATGCCACAATCCCCGCATGAACACACGCTTGGACACCCCCGACAAAGAAGCCATCGCTCTGCTGCCCGACTTTGAGCGGCTGGGGCTGGACCGCATCACTTTGGTCTGCACCGGCGCACAGGCCGAGCAAGCCCATGCCCAGCTGCTCAAAGCCAGCGCTTGGGGCTTTGACACCGAGTCCAAGCCCACGTTCAAGGTGGGTGAGCAGTCTGACGGGCCACATGTGCTGCAACTGTCCACCCGCGAGCGGGCTTGGGTCATTCAACTGCATGACCCGCAATGCCGCGCCGTGGCGGCCGACTTGCTGGCCCACCCTGGCATTGCCAAAGCCGGATTTGGTTTGGGCGACGACAAAAAACGCATCGTCCAGAAACTGGGCGTGGAGCCACAGGGCATCGCCGAGCTCAACACGATCTTCCACCAACGCGGCTACCGCAAAGACATGGGCGTCAAAGGCGCGGTGGCGGTGCTGTTCAAGCAGCGCTTCATCAAGTCCAAAAAAGCCGCCACCAGCAACTGGGCCAAC
>JAHECM010000026.1:0-12686 GCA_024641725.1 Limnohabitans sp.
TCACACCCCAATTCACGGGCTTGGAAAAGCTTCACCAGTCTTATGGCGACAAAGGCTTGGCCGTGATCGGCTTTCCGTGCAACCAGTTCGCCAGCCAAGACCCGGGCGACGATGCGCAGATCGCCAACTTCTGCCAAAAGAACTACGGCGTGAGCTTTCAGATGATGAGCAAAGTCAAGGTCAACGGCGATGGCGCACACCCACTCTACCAGTGGCTCACCGCCGAAGCGCCGGGCATTTTGGGCAGCAAAGCCATCAAATGGAACTTCACCAAGTTCTTGGTGGGCAAGGACGGGCGCGTGATCAAGCGCTATGCGCCGCAGGACGCCCCAGAAAAAATCGCCAAGGACATTGAGGCGGCGTTGGCTGCTTGATCAAAACAAGGCGGCCTGAGCTGGCAAGCCCTGCGCCGGACCAGCCCATTCACAAAGCCTGACGGCGCTGTTCACGCAGGTGTGCCCCATCCAGATACTGCGCCAGCAGGTCAATGTCCGCATCGCGCACGTTCAGACGCTTGAACACCGTGTTCCATTGCGCCACTTGTCCTGCAATTTCTTTGGCTATCTGCAAGGGCACGCACATCACCACCCGCTGCCTTGCGCGACATGCGTTTGCTGCGCTGGCGCACCGCTTCAATGTCTTGCTCCAGCGCATTCAGGTGTTGCGCGGGTGCGGCCACATCGGGCAGGGCCGCTGTCGGCCCATGAGCCACAGCTCGGTGGCATACACCCCCATACCGACCGAGGGATCGCCTTTTTCCATGCGGATGAGCGTGGGCACCGACACTGACATGCGGCTGGCCCAGGCGCGCAGGCTTTCTTTGCGGCGCTGACGGGCCAGCGCCAGGTTTTCGCCAAAGTCCCTCAGCGCTTTGGCGGCTGAAGCGGGCAATTGGTCGGCAGCAAGGGCGGGCTTTGGCACAACACAAACTTCAACAGAAGTTTAAATTTGTGCTTTTTTGCGATCCTTAAGCTGAGCCGCCGATCGCCTCGTCCAGCAACTCCACCCAATGCCTGACCGGCACGGGACTGGCGCTTTGCAGGTGGGTGATGCAGCCGATGTTGGCGCTCAGCACGCCTTGCGGTTCCAGTGCATTCAAGTGGCCCAGCTTGCGGTCGCGCAGTTGCTTGGACAAGCCTGGGTTGAGCACGCTGTAAGTGCCCGCCGAGCCGCAGCACAGGTGCGACTCGTTGGCAATGACTTTGACTTGAAAGCCCAAGTCACTCAGGTGCTTTTCCACACCGCCTTTGAGTTGCTGGCCGTGTTGCAGCGTGCAAGGCGGGTGGTAAGCCTGCAGGCCTGCCGCTTGCAGGGCTTCGGGTTTGAGTTTGCTTTTGAGCAGCGGCACCAACTCGGGCAGCAGCTCGCTCAGGTCGCAGGTCAAGGCACCGATGCGCGCGGCCTTGTCGGCGTAGGCCGGGTCGTCTTTGAGCACATGGCCGTAGTCCTTGACCATGACGCCGCATCCCGAGGCATTCATCACAATCGCTTCAACCTCTCCGCTTTCGACCAGCGGCCACCAGGCGTCAATGTTGGCGCGCATGTGGTCTTTGCCGCCTTCGTGGTCGTTCAGGTGGAACTTGACCGCACCGCAGCAACCGGCCTTGGGCGCGGTCACGGTCTGGATGCCGCAAGCGTCCAACACGCGGGCGGTGGCGGTGTTGATGTTGGGGCTCATGCTCGGCTGCACACAGCCGGCCAGCATCAGTACTTTGCGCGCATGCTGCGCCGTGGGCCAAGCACCGGCATTTTGCGGCGCAGGCACTTTGGCCTTGAGGGTTTCGGGCAGCAAGCCGCGCACCATCTGGCCCATCTTCATGGCCGGGGCAAACAGGGGCGAGGGCAAGCCTTCTTTCAAGGCCCAGCGCACCACTTTTTCAGCCATGGGGCGTTCGACTTTGGCGTCCACCAGCTTGCGGCCAATGTCCACCAAATGGCCATATTGCACGCCGCTCGGGCAAGTGCTTTCGCAGTTGCGGCAGGTCAGGCAACGGTCCAGGTGTTGTTGGGTTTTGCGGGTGGGCGTCTCACCCTCCAACACCTGTTTCATCAGGTAGATGCGGCCACGCGGGCCGTCGAGCTCGTCGCCCAACAGCTGGTAGGTGGGGCAAGTGGCGGTGCAAAAGCCGCAATGCACACACTTGCGCAAAATGGCTTCGGCCTCCAGGCCGTCGGGGGTGTTTTGGTATTCGGGGGCGAGGTTGGTTTGCATGAGGTTTCGTCCCGCGGTCAAAGCGCGTGCATGCGACCGGTGGCGAACACGCCTTTGGGGTCAAACTGTTTTTGCAACTGCTGCTGGATGCGCGCTTGCACAGCATCCAAGGGGGTGTTCACCCCGGCGATTTTGTCCACCTCGGCGTGGGCCTGGCTGGCGCGGAACAGCGTGGCATGCCCGCCCACCGATTGCGCCAACTGGCGCAGTGCCACCGCTGCCGAGGCCGGGGCCCACAACCAACGCTGCGCGCCCTGCCATTCGATGTATTGGGCATAGGGCAAATCCAACACCGGCGCAGTTTGCGGCAGCGACAAACGCCACAGGCAAGCGTCCGCGCTGGGCGCTTCAAAAAACTGCAAGGTCTGCTCGGCACTGGCGCGCCAGTCTTGGGCAGCCTCAGCCGAGTCCATCTGCAGCACTTGCGCACCCAGGGCTGCGGCGTCAGCGCTCATCTTGCCAATGGCCGACTGCACCGCCGCCACTGCGCCGCGCAAGCGCACAAACAAATAGTCGTTTTCGGGCTGGGCCGTGGTGTCACGCACCCATGCGCTGGCGTTCAAAGGCAAGGGTTGGCCGCCCCAGCGGTGGAGCAAGTCAAGCGCCTCTTTCTGGCCAAGGCCTGCACACATGAGCGTGGCCTCGGCCGGGGCCACGGGCAGCACTTTCAGGCTGACCTCGGTGATCACGCCCAGCGTGCCCCAGCTGCCCGCCATCAGGCGGCTCACGTCATAACCAGCCACGTTTTTCATGACCTGGCCGCCAAAGGTCAGGTCCTCGCCCAAACCGTTGATGAAGCGTGCGCCCAACACAAAGTCGCGCACAGCACCAGCGGTGGCGCGTGCCGGGCCGCTCAGGCCTGCGGCCACCATGCCGCCGACGGTGGCACCCTGCTCCGAGTTGTGGCCAAAGTGCGGTGGCTCAAACGCCAAGCACTGGCCTTTTTCGGCCAAGGCCGCTTCCAGCTCGGCCAGCGGCGTGCCGCAACGCACCGTGACCACCAGCTCGCTGGGCTCGTAGCTGACGATGCCCGCGTAGCCCCGGGTGTCCAGCACCTCGCCTGTGAGGCTTTGGCCCCAAAAGTCTTTGCTACCGCCGCCGCGCAAACGCAGCACGCGGCCATCCGCACCCGCCTGGTGCACGGCATCGATGAGGGAATTGAGTTGAGCTTCCATGGGCAAAGATGGTAACCCTCGCCCCATAGCGGCTGCGTGAATTTTTTGAACGGGGGGGTTGTGCGAATTTGCGCCGCTCAAAGCACCACAAGGTGTGTCGTGGTGGCGCCGCGCACTGCACTGATGGGAATCCGCTGGTCCAGCGTGACCAGTCTGCCTTGATTCTTGACGGCCAAAGCCAAGAGGTACAAATCGGTCAGCTGCCTCGCGCTGTGAATGTGGCCATGTTGAAACTGCTGCGGATCCAAGAGGCTGATCTCATCGGACCAAAATGCATGATGGGCCGTTCGCGTAGAGTTTTGCAACATGCTGACCAGCATGGCAATGGGTTGAGGACTGCTGTAACCGGGTTGACCCATGATGCGCAGGCACCCGTTTTGGGTCAGTGCACAGGTGGCCCACCCGTATTGAATATGCGCTTCAAACCACTGGGCCGCACGAACGTGGTGAACATGGTCACGGTCATGCAAGGCAATCAGTACATTGACGTCAAACAGGGCGCGCATCAAACACCCTCGGCATCGCGCAAGCGTTCGATCAGCTCATTGCTGATGACCACACCCCGAGAGGGTAAAGGCTGAATGCCGTATTGGGCCAAGCGCTCTGAAACGTGAGGCACCGTTTGATCCACTGGCGGCTGATAGGCCCCCACCGAAAATGCTTTCCGAGCCAAGTCGCTCATAACTTGTCCAATTGATTTTTTCTCTCTTTGTGCAATTTCTTTGGCCGCAAAAAGCACGTCGTCCGCAATGTCTAAAGTGGTTCGCATGTCAACCCCTGGCTTTTGATGTTTGATGCTATCACATCAAACATTCATCAAGTCTGGTGCTCCCATTTCATCAGAGGGTATCCCCCGCGGGTCTCAAAACGACTCGAACCCGTTGACCGGCAAGCCCGCCACCTCCACCCGCATCGCCCACACACACCCTGCACCGGGGTACTGCGCCAGCTCTTGTTCGCTGCGCCCGTGGCGGGCGGTGGTGACGAACAGGGTCTTCAGATCTGGCCCGCCCAAGCAGGGCATGGTGGGGCACAGGGCTGGGGTGGGCAATTCGGCCAGCACTTGTCCGTTGGGCGCAATGCGCAGCAGGCGCCCGCCTTCGTATTGGGCGGTCCAGTAGCAGCCTTCGGCGTCCACCGCCGCGCCGTCGGGGCGGCCGCCGTAGGGTGTGGCGCTGCCCCAGGTCCAGCCTGCGGGTTTGGGCTCGGCTTGGTAGAACACGCGGGGGTTTGAGAATTGACCCGTGGCCGGGTCGCAGTCGTAGGCGCTCACGCTGTGTGCTGGGGTGTCGGCCCAGTAGGCGGTGCGGCCATCGGGCGACCAAGCCAGGCCGTTGGCCGTGACCACGCCGCTGTTCTCGCCGTCCTTCGCACCTTCGGGTTGACCGCCCACCATGGTGTGCAGGCCTTGCGCGTCCAGCATGTACAGCGCGCCCAGTTTTTGGTCTTTGGGCTCGTACAAGCTGCCCGCCCAGAAGCGGCCTTGCGCATCGCACTTGCCGTCGTTAAAGCGTTGCGTGCGGGTGTCATAAGGCGCGTCGGTCAGTTGGTGCAGCGGCCCACCCCACTCGCGGGCTTGGTAGATGCCGCTGCGCAGCGCCAGCACCAGGCCACCGCCCTGCACCGGGGCAATGCAGCCGGGCTCCTCCTGCAGCTGCCAGTACTCCACCGGGCCGCTGGCTTGCAGACCGTCCACCGCCACACGCGCCACGCGGCGGCCGGGAATATCGACCCAGTAGAGGCGGTTTTCTTGCGCGTGCCAAAAGGGCGATTCGCCCAAGCCATCGGCTTCGGTGGTGATGGCGGTCCAGGTGGGTGCGTTGTTCATGCGGGCCATTGTGCCCCGCGCACCCGCCAAATCAAGACCGGTACCGGTTAGGTACCCGGATCGATTGCCATGCGGGCCCGCGCCATCACAGCGCGATGGTCGAGACGATGGGGAAAGAGGCAATCACCACCACGCCCACCAACAAGGCCACCAAATAGGGCCAGATGGCGCCCATCACCTCGTCGGGTTTGGCGTCGCCAATGCGGCAAGCCACATAAAAGCCCACGCCAATGGGCGGCATCATCAGGCCCACATTCATGGCGCAAACAATGACCATGGAGTAATGGATGTCGTTGATGCCCAGCTTTTTGGCGATCGGGAACATGATCGGGGCCAGCAGCAGCACCGCGGGCAAGCCTTCGAGCAGGCAACCCAAAATCAAGAACACCACGATGGTGACGGCCATGAACGCCGCTGCGCCGCCGGGCAAGGTGGTCAAGAAGACCGACATTTTTTGGACCATGCCGCTTTGCGTGATCGACCACGCCATGGCCGACGCGGCGCCCAAGATCAGCAAGATGGCCCCCGACAGCGCGGCGGTCTCGACCAGCATGTCGTAGAACTTGCGCACGCCAATGCCGCCGTACATGACCTGCCCAATGATGAGCGCATAGAGCACCGCGATGGTGGACACCTCGGTGGCCGTGGCAACGCCGCCACCGACCGCGCTGCGGATCAAAAAGGGCAACACCAGGGCCGGAGCGGCCACCAGCAAAAAGCGCCCCATGACCGCCAAAGTGGCGCGTTTGGCACCGTCGGCGTGTTCGTGGCGGGCTTTCCAACGGGCCAACACCACCAGGGTGGCCAACAGCACGCCAGCCACCACAAAGCCTGCATTGAACAAGCCAGCAATCGACACGCCCGCCACCGAGCCCAGCACGATCAGCACAATGCTGGGCGGCACGGTGTCGGCCATGGCCGCACCGGTGGCCAGCAGGGCCACCATTTCTTTGGGCTTGTTGCCTCGGCGCTTCATTTCAGGAAACAAGGCGGGGGCGACAGTGGCCATGTCCGAGACTTTGGAGCCCGAAATGCCCGAGACAATGAAGAGCGAGCCCAGCAGCACATAAGACATGCCCGCCTTGACGTGGCCAATGAGTGAGCCCAAAAAGTCCACGATGGCTTTGCCCATGCCGGTGGCGTCCAAAATGCAGCCCAGCAAGACAAAAATGGGCACCGACACCAAGATGATGCTGGACATGCCCTCGTCCATGCGGCCCACCACGATCAAGAGCGGCACTTGGGTCGTGAAGGCCAGGTAGCTCATGGCCCCCAGACCAAAGCAAAACGCAATCGGCACGCCAGCCACCAAGCCCAGCGCCACGCCGCCGACCAAAAAGATCAGCATGTTCCAGCCGCCCAAGGCGGGCAAGGCGTCGCGCTGCACGTAGCCCAGCGCGGCCATGGCGGCCACCACAGCCGCCGCCGTCAGCAAGGCGCGCAAGGGCACTGTTTTGAGCGCATAGGCCAACACGATGGCCAGCATGATGGCCATGCCAAAGGGGATGGCCGCCACGCGAAAACTGTTGGGAATGTCCAGCGCAGGCGTGTGGATGAACCACTCTTCTTGCGTGTACTCCCAAGCAAAAGGCAGCAGCGCCACCAAAAAGGCGGCCACCGCCGCCAGCGCAAAACCGTGCGCGTAGTGCCGCCAGCGCTCGGGCAACTTGTCCACCACCAGCGTCAAGCGCAGGTGCTCGTTGCGGTGCATGGCCAAGGCCGTGCCGATCATGGTGGCCCAGATGAAACACATCGACACCACTTCGTCGATCCAAACGACCGAGGTGGCCAGCACATAGCGCGTGACCACGGTGGTGAGCAACAAGCAGATGATGGCGATCATCAGCACCGCTGCGACGGCCTCCAAGGGGGCCATCCAGCGCGAGAACAGTCGCCCACTGCCACCCCCGCCTGCTGCGTGGTCGGAAAAATCTTTTCCGCCCACGGGCGAAAGGGTGTCAGTGGATGACATGAACTGCGGCTCCTGGTGTTTCGATGTGTTTCAACGGTGTGGCATCAGCCCAACTTGCCGCTGTATCGCTCCAACAGCGACCAGGCTTCGTCACCGAATTTGGCTTTCCACTCGGTATAGAAACCGGCCTGGCGCAGGCGTGCACGGAAGCTGTCGGATTTGGGGTTGTTGAAGACCATGCCTTTTTCAGTCAGCGACTTTTGCAGCGTGGCGTTCATGGCGGCGACGTCGGTGCGCTGCTTCAAGCCCGCAGCGTTGATGTGCTTGGCCACAATGGTGCGCAGGTCTTCGGGCAGGCGCTCCCACGCTTTGCGGTTGGCCAAGAACCAGAAGCCGTCCCACATGTGGTTGGTCACGGAGCAGTACTTCTGCACTTCGTTGAGCTTGGCGGTGTCGATGATGGCCAGCGGGTTCTCTTGTCCGTCCACCACCTTGGTTTGCAGTGCGGAGTAGACCTCGGCGAAGTTGATGGAGGCCGGGGCCGAGTCAAACGCTTTGAACATGGAGGTCCACATGGGGGACACGGGCACGCGGATTTTGAAACCTTTGAGGTCGTCCGCGCTTTGGATCGGCTTGGTGGACGAAGTGATCTGGCGGAAGCCGTTGTCCCAGATCTTGTCCATGGCCACCAGGCCAGACTTGCCGATTTCTTTGCGCACATGCGCGCCCAGATCGCCGTCCAGCGCTTTCCAGACCGTGTCGTAGTCAGGGAAGGCAAAGCCCAAACCGGTGATGGCCGCGCCGGGCACCAAGGTGGACAGGATCAAGCCCGACAGGGTGAAGAACTCGATGCCACCGGCGCGCAGCTGGCTGAGCATGTCGGTGTCGTTGCCCAACTGGCTGGCCGGGAAAATTTGGATGTCCACGCGGCCTTTGGTCTCGGCCAAGATGGCCGCAGCCATCTCTTTGGCGCGCAGGTTCATGGGGTGGGTGACGGGCAGGTTGTTGGCGTACTTGTAGGTGAACTCGGCCTTGGGCTGGGCCAGCACTTGGGCCATGGGCATGGCGGCCACAGAAGCAGCGGCAGCGGTGCGCAAAACAGAACGGCGGGAAAGGGTCATGGTTGTCTCCAATGTTGTCGTGAGGGAAAGGGGGGTGAACTAGTGAGCGGGCAAAGGCTGCATGTCGCCACGCTCGTAGAGCATTTGGCGGATGTCCTTTTTGGTGATTTTGCCGTAGCCGGACTTGGGCAGGGTATTCCAGAAGAAGATGTGGCGTGGCCAGCGGTACTTGGCACAGCGCCCATCCAAGTGTTGCAGCAAGGCTTCGGCGGTCAGGGCCGGGTCGCGGCTGACCACCACGGCCACGCCCACCTCGCCCCATTTGGCGTCGGGCACGCCCAACACCGCCACCTCGGCCACAGCCGGATGGCTGAGCAAGACCTCTTCGACCTCGCGCGGGTACACGTTGGAGCCGCCAGAGATGTACATGTCGGACTCGCGGCCCGTGATGTAGAGCAAGCCGCGCTCGTCCAGACGGCCCAGGTCACCCGTGTGGAACCAGCCGCCGCGCAAGGCTTGGGTGCTGGCCTCGGGGTTGTTGAAATAGCCTGCAAACACGGCGGGGCCTCGGCAACAGATTTCACCCACGGTGCCTGTGGCGACGGGGCGCATTTGCGCGTCCAAAATGGCGACTTCCATGCCGGTGCGCGGGCGACCGC
The DNA here is from genome assembly GCA_024641725.1 of Limnohabitans sp. Classification (GTDB taxonomy): domain Bacteria; phylum Pseudomonadota; class Gammaproteobacteria; order Burkholderiales; family Burkholderiaceae_C; genus Limnohabitans_A. The sequence goes on from JAHECM010000026.1 coordinate 8,848, forward strand.
ACGCGCCGATGTTGGCATTCGGATCGGCGTCGTCCGCCGAGTGCATGTGCGCGGGCAGCACCGTGATGCAGCCGGTCACCTCGCCCAGCCCAAAGTACTGCACCAGCACCGGCCCGAGCTTTTGCAGCGCCAGCTTTTGGTCGGCACGGTACATGGGCGCACCGGCATAGATGACGTAGCGCAGGCTCGAATGGTCGTGTTGGTCCACCGCAGGATGCTCGACCAGCAGCTTGACGATGGTGGGCACCGTGAACAGGTTGCTCACGCGGTGCTGCTCGACCAGACGCCAGACTTCGGCCGGGTCCATGCGCTCGGACGGCAGCAGCACGGTGGCTGCGCCCCGCGCCACATTCAGCAGGGCATGGATGCCCGCGCCGTGCGACAGCGGGGCCACGGCCAAGGAGCGGTCGCTCTCGCGGGTGCCGGGAATCAAGTCGGCCAAATGGTTGGTGACCACAAACGCCAGCTGCCCGTGGGTGAGCATGCCCGCTTTGGGTCGGCCGGTGGTGCCGGAGGTGTAGAAGTACCACAGCACCTGGTCAAAGCCAACCGTGGCCATGTCGGTGGGGGCCCCGGTGTTTTGGGCCAGCAGTTCTTCGTAGTCCAGCTCGCCAGCACGCGTCTGGCCCGAGCTGCGAATGACCACGACGTGCTGGAGGTGCTTGGACTCGGCCCGCACCGCGTCGATGTGTTCAGGGAACACGTCTTCGCACAGCATGACCGACGCCTGGCTGGCACTGCCCAGGTAAGCCACCTCGGGCGGTGTGAGCCGAAAGTTGGTCGGCACCCAAATGGCCCCCAGGCGAAACGCCGCCCAGCAGCTCTCGAACATGGGCAGGCCGTTGCGCGACTGCACCAGCAGTTTGTCACCGGGCTGCATGCCCAGAGCGCGCAGGGCTTGCACCAGCGCGTCCACCCGGGCGTTGATCTCGCGCCAAGTCCACTGCCGCTCGCCTTGAATCAAACCGGGCAAGTCCGGGTACAGGGTGGCCGTCTGCGCCAGCAGGGCCGACAGGTTCATGACCTGGGCACTGGGCACACCGCTCATTGCACGCGCTCCAGCACGCTCAGGTAGTTGGCCACCGCCGCACCGCCCATGTTGAACACCGCGCCCAATCGCGCGTTTTGGACTTGCATGTCGCCTGCGGTCTCGCTCAGTTGCATGGCGGCCATGACGTGCTGCGAGACGCCAGTGGCACCGATCGGGTGACCGCGCGACTTGAGGCCGCCCGAGGGATTGACGGGCAATTTGCCGTCCATGCGGGTCACGCCGTCCAAGATCACGCGTGCGCCCTGACCGTGCGGGGCCAGGCCCATGGCTTCGTATTCAAGCAGTTCGGCCACCGTGAAGCAGTCGTGCGTTTCCACAAAAGACAAATCGGCCAGCGTGGCCCCGGCTTTGGCCAAGCCTTTTTGCCACGCCAATGCCGCCCCCTCAAAGCGCGTAGGGTCGCGGCGCGACAGGGGCAAGAAGTCGTTGACCTGCGTGCGTGACTTCCAGCGCACAGCGCTGACCTGGGCCCCGGCCACCGGCGCGCGCGAGATCACCAGCGCTGCCGCGCCGTCGGACACCAGCGAGCAGTCCGAACGCTTGAGCGGCCCGGCCACAAAGGGGTTTTTGTCCGAGGGGTGGCGGCAAAAGTCAAAGCCGAAATCACGGCGCATGTGCGCGTAGGGGTTGTGCATGCCGTTGGCGTGGTTTTTGGCCGCAATGGCGGCCAGCGCATCGCTCTGGTCGCCAAAGCGCTCAAAGTACTGAGCGGCGATCTGGCCAAACACGCCCGCAAAACCCGAGGGAATAGTGCCCTCTTCTTTGACATAAGAGCAGCGCAGCAAGGTCTCAGCGATCTTGGGGCCAGGCACGGCGTTCATGACCTCAAAGCCCACCACCAGCGCGTGCTGCACGCGGCCAGACTCGACCGCGTCGAGTGCGGCCCAAATGGCGGCAGAACCCGTGGCACAAGCGTTTTCCAGGCGCACAGCGGGCACATGGCGCAACTCGGGCAGCGCCATGGCCACCAAAGAGGCGGTGAAGTCCTGCGGCAAAAAGCCCGCGTTGTAATGGCCCACAAAAATGCCATCCATGTCTTGCGCCTGCAAGCCCGCCGAGGCCAGCGCGGGTTCGACCGCGTCGCGGATCAACTGCTCGCTGTCCACCGCGTCGAGCTTGCCAAAGGGGGTGTGGCCCCAACCGGTGATGCAAGGGCCGCTCATGCGTGGCTCCCGCTTTGGCCGACGTCGTTCAACTCGGGGGTGTTGCGGCGCAAGGTCGGCAAGCCCACACCCGAGGCGTCAAAACCGCCATCGACCGCCAGGTACTGCCCGTTGATGAAACTGGCCTGACTGCTGCACAAGAAGCCCACGGTGTTGGCCATTTCTTCGGTGCTGCCGTAGCGGCCCAGTGGGATGGTGTCGTAATAGTCGGATCGGATCGCCACGCTGTGCACCAGCTTGGCCATTTCGGTCTCGACCGGGCCGGGGCAGATCACATTGACGCGCACGCCATAGTTGCCCAATTCGGCGGCGTGTTGCTTGGTCAAGTGGATCAGCGCCGCCTTGCTGGTTCCGTAGGCCACGCGCAGCGTGCTGGCGCGCAAGCCCGAGATGGAGGCGATGTTGACGATGGCCCCGCTGCGCTGGCGCGCCATGATGGCGCCAAAGGCCTGCGAGCACAAAAACGCGCCGTCCAAATTGGTAGACAGCACATGCCGCCACTCTTGGAAAGTGGTTTCCAGCGCGGGTTTGAACACGGCCACCCCTGCGTTGTTGACGAGCGCATCGACACGCCCAAAGCGCTCAAGCACCTGGTCCGCCGCTGCCTGCACCTGATCGGGCTGCGACACGTCGGCGTGCAGGCACAGCACGTCGTCGGGGCGGTGGAGCGTTTTTTCGGTGCTGTCCAGCGTGGCTTGGTCGTTGTCCAGCAGCACCACCTTGTGGCCATGCGCCAAGAACCACTGGCCAATCGCCAGACCAATGCCACGGGCACCGCCGGTGACGACGGCAACGGGAGAAGTTTGTTGGGAAGAGCTCATCAGGTTTCCAGAAGGTTCAAATGAAAAAACACCACGCAACGCTCAGGCGGCTTGAACAAGCCACTCCTCGAGCGTCACCTCAAAAGTGGCGAACACGGGGTTGCCGCCCGCCACAAACACACCACTGCGCACGCGGCCTGCAGCGTTCACCACCACGCCCGACAGCTCGGCGCACACTGTGCGTTCAAGGCCATGGCCTTGGGTGCGCACTTCGCCAAACAGGCTCAGCACCTCAACCGCTGGCCCCGCCACTGGCAGTCGCTCGCCACCCGGCAAGTCCAAGCAGGCGTCCACCAGACTGCCCAGGCCGCAGCGCACCAGCGCATGGCCCAGGCCCTGCGCCACACAGATTTTTTCGATGGCTTGCACCAGGTCTTCATTGGGGGCGAGGCGGGCATAGACCACCTTGCCAATGCGACCCGCTTCAATGTGCACGGGGTGCGTTTCAGCCATGGGCCGGTCCTTGCGCTTGGCTTGGCCGCAGCATGTGCAGCCGGGTTTCGGGGTCAAAGCCCAAGCGCAGGCTGATGGCGTCGAGCGCCGTCACCAGCACGCTGACGGGGCGCGGCCCCACCACCGTGCGCTCGGTCAAGACATGGCCACCGCGCACGGTGCCCTGGGCGTCGGCAAAGGTGGCGTGGCAGTGGATCACGGGCGCACCATCCGGCCCCTGCCCCAGCGTGGCACTGCCGCGCAGCAAGCAGGCGTGTTGCAGCACCAAAGGCACGCCGTAAGTGGCGATCACTTGGCCTTCAGGGTCGGGGATGGGCAAGCAATACGCCACGGTTTGCAAGTCGCCGCCCA
>JAHECM010000026.1:12786-15943 GCA_024641725.1 Limnohabitans sp.
ACCACGGCAGACCACACCACCGTCACAGCCACTGCTTTGGCTTGCACCCAGACTTGTGCGCCGATGGAGAAGTCGGCAGGCGTCACCATGGTGGCGGTGACCCAGTCGGCCACAAAGCCAGGGCCGCCCAAGGCTGGAGAGTTGAACACGCCGGTCAGCAGCGCACCCACAATGCCGCCCACGCCGTGGACACCGAACACGTCCAGAGAGTCGTCAGCGCCCAGCAGTTTCTTCAGGCCGTTGACACCCCACAGGCAAGCAAAGCCGCCGATGAAACCGATGATCAACGCACCGCCGATGCCCACGTTGCCAGCGGCTGGCGTGATGGCCACCAAGCCCGCCACTGCACCGGATGCGGCACCCAGCATGGACGCTTTGCCACGCATCAGGGCCTCACCCATGCACCAAGCGATGACGGCTGCAGCGGTCGCGATCATGGTGTTGACGAAGGCCAGGGCAGCGAAACCGTTGGCTTCGAGGGCCGAGCCGGCGTTGAAACCGAACCAACCCACCCACAAGAGGGCAGCACCCACCATGGTCAGCGTCAAGCTGTGAGGGGCCATGGATTCGCGGCCGTAACCGACGCGTTTACCAATCATGAAAGCACCCACCAGGCCGGCCACAGCGGCGTTGATGTGCACCACGGTGCCGCCAGCGAAGTCCAGCGCGCCCATTTGCCACAACAAACCGGCTTTAGAGGTCATTTCGTCCACAACTTCTTTGGAAGCGTAGGCGTCAGGGCCCATCCAGAACCAGACCATGTGCGCGATGGGCAGGTAGCTGAAGGTGAACCACAGCACCATGAACATCAACACGCCGGAGAACTTGGCACGTTCGGCAAAAGCGCCCACGATCAGCGCGCACGTGATGCCCGCGAAAGTGGCCTGGAATGCTGCGAACGAGATTTCAGGGATGTAAACGCCCTTGGAGAAGGTCGCTGCGTTGGCGAAAGTGCCAGCGACGTTGTCCCAAATGCCTTTCATGAACAAGCGGTCGAAGCCGCCGATGTAGGCATTGCCCTCGGTGAAGGCCAGGCTGTAGCCGTAAACGAACCACAGCACCAGGATCAGCGAGAAGGTGACCATGACTTGCATGAGCACCGACAGCATGTTCTTGCTGCGGACCAGGCCGCCGTAGAACAGCGCCAGACCAGGGACGGCCATCATCAGCACCAGCAAGGTGGAGACCATCATCCAAGTGGTGTCGCCTTTGTTGGGCACAGGGGCGACAACCGCTGCGGCTTCGGCCACGGCAGCCGTGGCCTCCGGGGCAGCCGTTTGGGCCCATGCCAGAGCGGCAGTGCCGAGCAGGCCCAGGCCGACGGCCAGGGATTTCATGTTGGTTTTCATGTGAATCTCTCTTTCGGTTCGGTCAAAGGGCTTCGGTGCCGGTCTCGCCGGTACGGATGCGGACCACCTGTTGCAGGTCGTACACAAAGATCTTGCCGTCGCCAATCTTGCCGGTGCGGGCACCGGCTTCGATGGCTTCGATCACGCGGTCAACGATGGCGTCGTCCACGGCGGCTTCGATCTTCACTTTGGGCAAAAAGTCCACCACGTATTCCGCACCACGGTACAGCTCGGTGTGGCCTTTTTGACGACCAAAGCCTTTGACTTCGGTCACGGTGATGCCCTGCACGCCGATGCCCGACAGTGCTTCACGCACTTCGTCCAGCTTGAAGGGTTTGATGATGGCGGTCACCAGTTTCATGATGGCTCCTTGTGTGATGAGGGTGGGGCTTAGAAGGTGTACTTCAGGCCGACGACGACGGTCGATTTGCCGAGATCTTTTTGTGCGGGGCTGACGTAAGCACCGGCTTGTGCATCTGTGCCCAGCAGCGCAGCACTGGCGGAGAAGCCATTGCCCAGGTCTTTGCCCAGCGTCAGCGCGTAGTCGGTGTAGCTGTACTTGCCGTTGCCTGCGCCCTTGACCGTCTGATGACCGACGTGTGGCACCAAGCTGTAACCTTCGCCCAAGTCATACGTTGCGCTCAGGTCAAGGTAGCCGCTGCCCTTGCTGTTCAGGTTGCCGAACAGGTTAGAGAGCGCGTAGGAGTATTTGGCGGTGTAGGCACCCAGGGTGACAGCGCCATAAACTTCGTCGGTGTTGGCATTGCCATAATTAGCCACATTGCCCAGCTTGTTGCTTGTGTATTCATAGCGCAGGTAGCCCACGTCGTAGGCCACGTCGCCCACAGCGCCTTTGTAGCCGCCATAGACGTCCAGTTCCACGGTGCCATCCGTGGCGCCCGCATCCTTGATCCACTGGATGCTGGAACCCCAAGCACCGACATAGAAACCGCTCTTGTCGGCGTAGTCCACGCCGCCTTGCACAGCAGGGTTCAGGCGCGACTGAGAAATGCCACGGTAACGGTACTCAGAGACCACGCCCGCGTTGAAGGCCAGGGTGCTTTCTGGCTCAGCGGCTGGTGCTGCAGCTTGCGCGTGCGCCACAGAAGACAGGGAGGCGATGGCCGCGGCGATCAGGGTTGGAACGAGGATTTTTTTCATGAGGAACTCCTAAAAGGTGATGATGACGTACTTGTTAAGCATGGAGCGTGCCAATCCACAATTTGGGTCCAAAATCATTCATTCCCCTGTACAGCCCCGCAGCCTGCATGCTTGAATGCGGTTCATCAACCGCTTGAGGCCTTGAAAATAGGCATCGGCACACACCCGCCATGCACCAGCATGGGGCATGGAGTCCAAAATGAGTCTTTCTTTGGTGCACAGCCGCGCTCTGGTGGGCTTGCATGCCCCCGCCGTCACCGTTGAGGTGCATTTGGCCAACGGGCTGCCCAGTTTCACGCTGGTGGGGCTGGCCGATGTAGAGGTCAAAGAGGCCCGCGAACGGGTGCGTTCGGCCATTCAGAACAGCGGGCTCGAGTTTCCCAACAATAAGCGCATCACCGTCAATCTGGCGCCAGCGGACTTGCCCAAAGACTCGGGGCGGCTGGACTTGCCGATTGCGCTGGGCATTTTGGCGGCCAGCGGGCAAATCGACGCCCACAAACTCAGTGGCCACGAATTTGCGGGCGAGCTGTCCTTGTCGGGCGAGCTGCGCCCGGTGCGCGGTGCATTGGCCATGAGCCTGGTGCTGCGCCAGCAGCAGGTGCGCACCCGGCTGGTGCTGCCCCCGGGCAGCGCCGAAGAAGCCG
>JAHECM010000177.1 GCA_024641725.1 Limnohabitans sp.
ACGTGGACATGAGCGTGCCCCTGTACCGCCTGAAAAAAGCCCAAGCCAAGCTCGAAGAAATGCTGCCCGGGCGCATCATCGTGCAGCCGTTTTCCTGGAAGTGGTACTTTGAGACGGCCAAGAACTGCAAGATGTACGACTTCACCCGCGAGTGCTGGACCGACTTCAAGGGCAACATGACCAGCCCCGTGCGCGGCAACCTGCCCGCCGCAGCGGCCCTCCTTCGCGGCGAGGGCGCCGCTCCCACAGCGGGCAGTCTCTAAGAGCGCCTCCCACAGGAGGGCAGTTTGTGGGAGCCCCGCCCTCGGGGCGAATGACTTGAGCGAGGGGATTCAGCCCGCTGCGCGCTTGGCCAAAATCTCAAAAGCGGGCAAGGTCTTGCCTTCCAAGATTTCGAGGAACGCGCCCCCCCCCGTGGAGATGTAGCCCACCTGCTTGTCGATGCCGTACTTGGCAATCGCGGCCAGCGTGTCGCCACCACCTGCAATGCTGAAAGCGCTGGACTCGGCGATCGCTTGGGCAATCACCTTCGTGCCGTTTTCAAACGCCGCAAACTCGAACACACCCACCGGGCCGTTCCACACAATGGTGCCCGCCGCTTTGAGCTGCTCGGCCAACTTGGCAGCCGTCTCGGGGCCAATGTCCAAGATCAGGTCGTCGTCAGCCACTTCGGTGGCTTTTTTCACCGTGGCCACGGCGTCGGCGGCAAAGGTTTTGGCCGTGACCACGTCGGTCGGGATCGGCACTTCAGCGCCACGGGCTTTCATGGCTTCAATGACCGCTTTGGCCTCATCCACCAAGTCGGCTTCGGCCAAGCTTTTGCCGATGTTCAGGCCCGCTGCCAGCATGAAGGTGTTGGCAATGCCGCCGCCCACAATCAGCTGGTCCACATTGTTCGACAGGCTCTTCAAGATGGTCAGTTTGGTGCTGACTTTGCTGCCCGCCACGATGGCGGCCAGTGGGCGCTTGGGCGCGGCCAGGGCTTTGCCAATGGCGTCGATCTCGGCGGCCAACAAGGGACCCGCACAGGCGATGGGGGCGAACTGGGCGATGCCGTACGTTGTGCCCTCGGCGCGGTGCGCGGTGCCAAAGGCGTCGTTCACATAGATGTCGCACAGTTGGGCCATCTTGCGGGCCAGCGCTTCGTTGTTTTTCTTCTCACCTTGGTTGACGCGGCAGTTTTCGAGCAACACGACCTGGCCGGGGGCGACGGTCACGCCCGAAACGCTGGCGTTGCCTTCCGTGCTTACCCAGTTGGCGACCAAAGGCACATCACGGCCCAGCAACTCGCCCAAGCGCTTGGCCACCGGGGCCAGCGAGTCTTCGGGCTTGAACTCGCCCTCGGTGGGACGGCCCAGGTGGCTGGTGACCATGACAGCAGCACCAGCGGCCAGTGCCATCTCGATGCAGGGCACGCTGGCGCGGATGCGGGTGTCTTCGGTGATGCTGCCGTCATCGGCTTGCGGCACGTTCAGGTCGGCGCGGATGAAAACACGTTGGCCGGCGGCTTTGCCAGCGGCGCAGAGGTCAGAAAAGCGGATGACGTTCATGGAAGGACTCGATTGGGAAAAATGACTGTCTGCGATTTTAAAAGCAGGCTCTGACAGTGGCTGACAGTGACTGACGCTGGGCCCGGTACGAACCCCGAACAACGCGGAAAAGGGACTTACCAGCCCCACCCCAAATGCAAAGGCAAATAAACCGCCATGCCCGCGACGATGGTGAACAGCACATCACGCCGCCAAAAATAAACGGCAGCGCCCACCACCGCCGAAAACAAGCGGGCGTCTTGCCAGGTGCTGATCAAAACACCCTGCACGGTGACGATTTCAGGCACCACCACGGCCGACAAAGCGGCGATGGGCGCGTATTGCAGGCCTCGCTGCGCCCAATGGGGCAGCTGCCAGTTTGTGCTGGAAATGAAAAAGAAGCTGCGCGTGAGCACCGTGACCAGCGCCAGCCCGACGATGACGGCCAAAGTCCACAGGTCGGTGCCGCCCCAAGCCATGTTCATGCGGACACTCCCGGAGCAGGCCGCATTTTTTCGACCGTGAGGCACAAGATCACCGCCACGGCAATCGCCACCACGATGTTGAGCTTGAGCGGCAGGCTGTAGGCCACCACCGCCGCAGCGCCAGCGACTGCCGCCGACAGCATGCGCATGCGCGAGCTGGCCAGCGAGCACTGGATGCCCAGCAGGCACAAAATGCCCGCAAAGCCTAGACCCCAGCTGGGCGGAATCAGGTTGGCCAGCGCGATGCCGACAAAGCTCGCCACGATCCACGACAACCAGTTCAAAAAGTCGTTGCCCGCCAAATAAGCCTCTTGTTCCAGCCGGCCCTCGGCGGTCTCGGCCGGGTGGGCGTACTTGCGCACAAACAGCACGTAGCTGATGTCGGCCGTCAAGTAGCCGTGCAGCATGCGCTGCCAGCGCGGCAGGTGGATCAAGAACTGGCGCAAGTGCAGGCTGAACACCACAAAGCGCAAATTCACGCAAAAGCCGGTGGCCAGAATCACCCAGGCAGGCGCGCCGGCCACGATGAGCGGGATGGCCGCCAATTGCGAGCTGCCCGCGAACACCAGCAGCGTCATGGCGCTGGCCTCGAACACGCTCATGCCCGACTTGACCATCGCCACGCCCGTCATCAGGCCCCAGGCGGCGATGCCCGGCGACTGCGGCGACACCTCATGCATGCCCACCACAAAGGCGGGGTGACGGTACAGGCGCGAGAGGAAAAACATCAGGCCACCACCAAGCGCTGACCTGCTTGCAAAGGGCAACCGTGCAAAAAGTCAGCCGCACTCAAACGTTTGCCGCCGGGGCGCTGCAGTTGCGTGAGACACAACTGCCCCTCGCCACAAGCCACGCGCAGGCCTTGCGCATCGGCCTGCAGCACGGTGCCGGGCTCGGCCGCCACCTGCAAAGGCTCGGCCACGGCTTGCCAGAGCTTGAGGGTTTCGGTGCCGCCCGCTACCGTCAAAGGCACGGTCATGCCGGGGAATGGGTCAAAAGCCCGGATGCGCCGCGCCAACACCTCGGCGGGCAAGGCCCAGTCGAGCGCAGCTTCGGCTTTGTCAATCTTGTGGGCGTAGGTCACGCCCTCGGTGGGCTGCACTTGGCGCGGCAACGCGTCCAGCGTGGCCAGGGCCTGCACGATGGCCACGCCGCCCAGCGCGGCCAAGC
>JAHECM010000198.1 GCA_024641725.1 Limnohabitans sp.
CTTGTTTGGCCGTTCGTCGAGTTTTGGCGAAAGCCTGGAAAAAATCTGCGCCGCTTTCGGCAACGATGCCGTTTGGGCCTTCAAGCCCACGCGCGAGGGCAACACCATCGTGTTGGCCCAGAGCACACCCTCACGCCCCAAGCGCGAGGCGTTGTTGGCGGCGGCCGAGCACATCGAAGCGAAATGGGGCCTGCCTGCCACCAAGTGGCTGAGGGTGTTCAAGCCCGTCAGCAAATAAAGCGGCCGCCCTGCCTGGGAGGGTTGCGGGTATACCCGCGGGTCGCCTTCGGGACATAGGTGTAACCCACATGGCGGGCCGGGCATTCCTCCAACACAATCGCCCCATTCCAAACTTTGGAGGAGTGTCATTGTGTTAATCAAGAGTCAAAAAGACTTTTTCTCAGGTCTCATGTTCACCACCGTCGGTGCGGCGTTCGCCATCGGTGCCACCAACTACAGCGTCGGCTCAGGCGGGCGCATGGGCCCCGGTTACTTCCCGCTGCTGCTGGGCGTGATCCTGGCGGTCATGGGTGCCATCATCATGTTCAAGGCCCTGGTGGTCGAGACGCCTGACGGCGACAAGATCGGCAAGTGGGCCATCAAGCCGCTTTTTTACATCATCGCTGGCAACTTGCTGTTTGGCGTTTTGTTGGGCGGCTTGCCCAGCATCGGTTTGCCCGCCATGGGCCTGATCGCTGCCATTTTTGGTCTCACCATCGTGGCCAGCTTGGCGGGTGACGATTTCCGCCTGAAAGAAGTGCTGGTGCTGTCCGTGGTGCTGTCGATCGGCAGTTACTTGGCTTTCATCGTGCTGCTGAAATTGCAGTTCCCGGTGTGGCCTACTTTCATTGCAGGCTGAGGAGTAAAACAAGATGGAACTTTTTGACAACCTCGCCATGGGTTTTGGGGTGGCGTTCACCTTCCAAAACCTGATCTACGCGTTCATTGGCTGCCTGTTGGGCACCTTGATCGGTGTATTGCCAGGCATCGGCCCGGTCGCCACCATCGCCATGCTGCTGCCTGCCACATACGCGCTGCCCCCTGTAGCGGCGCTGATCATGCTGGCCGGCATTTACTACGGTGCGCAGTACGGTGGTTCCACCACCGCCATTTTGGTCAACTTGCCCGGCGAATCTTCGTCGGTGGTCACGGTGATCGACGGCTACCAAATGGCCCGCAAAGGCCGTGCCGGTCCCGCGCTGGCTGCCGCCGGTCTGGGTTCGTTCTTCGCCGGTTGCGTGGGCACCTTGATCTTGGCCGCGTTTGCTGCGCCCTTGACCGAAGTCGCCTTCAAGTTCGGCCCTGCCGAATACTTCTCGCTCATGATCTTGGGTCTGATCGGCGCCGTGGTGCTGGCTTCGGGCTCGCTGCTCAAGGCGGTGGCCATGATCGTTTTGGGCCTCTTGATGGGTCTGGTCGGCACCGACGTGAACTCGGGTGTGGCCCGTTTCAGCTTCGACATTCCGGAGTTGACCGACGGCATTGGCTTCATCGTGATCGCCATGGGCGTGTTTGGCTACGGCGAAATCATCCAGAACTTGTCCCAGCCTGAGGAAGACCGTGAAGTCTTCACCGGCAAGGTCGAAGGCTTGATGCCCACCAAAGAAGACTTCAAGAACATGATTCCTGCGGTCTTGCGCGGCACAACCATTGGTTCCTTGCTGGGCATCTTGCCCGGTGGCGGTGCCTTGCTGGCGGCTTTTGCGGCCTACACCATCGAGAAGAAAACCAAATTGCGTCCAGGTGAAGTGCCTTTCGGTCAAGGCAACATCCGGGGTGTGGCGGCGCCCGAGTCGGCCAACAACGCCGGTTCGCAAACCTCCTTCATTCCCTTGTTGACGCTGGGCATCCCGCCCAACGCCGTGATGGCCTTGATGGTGGGCGCGATGACGATCCACAACATCCAGCCTGGCCCTCAGGTGATGACCAGCAACCCCGAACTGTTCTGGGGCCTGATCGCCTCGATGTGGATCGGCAACTTGATGCTGGTGATCCTGAACCTGCCCTTGATCGGCATCTGGATCAAGCTGCTCACCGTGCCTTACCGCTGGTTGTTCCCGGCCATCGTGCTGTTCTGCGCGATCGGCGTGTACTCGACCAACAACAACACCTTCGACATCTGGATGGTGGCGGGCTTTGGCGTGATCGGCTACACCTTCATCAAGCTCGGTGTGGAGCCTGCGCCTTTGCTGCTGGGCTTCATCCTCGGCCCGATGATGGAAGAAAACCTGCGCCGCGCCATGCTGCTGTCGCGTGGCGACTGGAGCGTGTTCGTGACCCGTCCTCTGTCGGCCAGCTTGCTGGCGGTTGCAGCGGTCTTGCTCGTCATCGTGCTCTTGCCTGCGGTCAAGTCCAAGCGCGAAGAGGCTTTCGTCGAAGAGTGATCTTCTGAAAGCGTCCCAACGGCCTCCCTGTGAGGCCGTTTTTTTTGGGCTTTGCGTGTGGCTGTCACCTGCGGTCAGCGCTGCCCCCTGTCTGTCTGCCAAAATCTTCGCATGAAACAACGTCGCTGCATCATCTTTTGGGGCCCTTTGGCTTTGGCTTTGGCCATGGCCTGTGTGGGGCCTGCCGTGGCTCAAACTTATCCGAGCAAACCTGTGCGCATGGTGGTGCCCTTTCCGGCGGGCGGAGCCACCGACTTGTTTGCCCGAACACTGTCGCAAAAACTCAGCGAAAAGTTGGGCACAGCCATCGTCGTCGAGAACCGACCCGGTGCGGGCGGCACGCTGGGCTCGGACTTGGTGGCCAAAGGTGTGGCCGACGGCTACACCTTGCTGCTGGCCACCTCCAGCACGCACTCCATTGGGCCCAACCTCAACCCCAAAATGCCCTACGACGCAGTGCGGGACTTCACCCCCATCTCGCAAGTGGGCAATGCCCCCAGCGTGATGGTGGTGCCCAACAGCTCGCCCGCCAAAACCGTGCAGGAGTGGATCGACTACGCCCGCAAGAACCCCGGGCGGTTGAACTACGCATCCAGCGGCAGCGGCACCATCGTGCAGCTGACGGCCGAGCTGTTCAAAGCGCAGGCCAATTTGTTTGTGGTGCACATCCCCTACAAAGGCACAGCCTTGGCCATGCCCGACCTCATCAGCGGCAAGGTGGACGTGCTGTTTGACTCGCTGCCCACAGCCTTGCCCCATGTGCG
>JAHECM010000201.1 GCA_024641725.1 Limnohabitans sp.
CGCTGGCGAATCGTGTCTTCGATGCGGGTGGTGGCCGACAGCATCCGCAGCCACAGGCGCAGCGAGGCGTGGTGGTCGGCGTGGGCGCGCACTTCCATGTCGGTCATGCTGTTCATCCTGCCAACTCCCCACCATCAATGGCCAGCGTTTGCCCGTTGACCGCGTCGCTGCCCGCCGCGCACAGCCACAGCACGCTTTGCGCCACTTCGTGCGGCTGCACCAGGCGCTGCTGCGGGTTGCTGGCGGCCAGCGCCTGGCGCGCCTGGGCTTCGCTCTTGCCCGTTTTGCCCACAATGTTCTGCACCGCTTCGCGCACGATGTCAGTCTCTGTGTAGCCTGGGCAAATCGCGTTCACGGTCACGCCCTTGCGCGCCAACTCCAGCGCCAACGCTTTGGTCAGGCCCACGACACCGTGCTTGGCCGCCACGTAGGCCGACACATAGGCATAGCCCTTGAGGCCCGCTGTGCTGGCGATGTTGACGATGCGTCCGGGCGTGCCTGCCTGAGCGGCTTCGAGCATGCCCGGCAACACCGCTTGAATGCAGTGGTAGGTGCCCGTGAGGTTCACGTTCAGCATCTGCTGCCACAGTGCGGCATCGGTCTTGGCAAAGGGTGCGCTGTGGGCTTGCCCCGCGTTGTTGACCAAGATGTTCACCGGGCCAAAGCGGGCTTGCGCCTGCTGCACCGCCGCGTGCACGGCCTGTTCATCGGCCACGTCCATGGGCGCGATCAGCAACGCCACGTCGGGCACTTGCGCACGCAAGGCCTCGGCTTGCGCCTGCAGCTTGTCTGGCGAGCGGCCACACAGCGTGAGGCGACACCCGGCTTGCGCAAGCTGCAACGCAATGGCCGCGCCAATGCCAGCGCCCGCGCCCGTGATGAGGGCATGGCGCTGGCTCAACATGCCTTTCCCCCGGTAGGAGCGGCGCCCTCGCCGCGATGGACGTCCAGTCGCCGCGCGGGCGCGGCTCCTGCAAATTGATGCAACATGTCAGTCCCCCTTGGTGGCGGTCTGCTGGGCACGCTCTCGGGCAAAGCCCGCTTCGAGCTGCGGCTTGCCCGACACATAGGCGTGCGGCCAAGCGACGTCTTTGAAGCCGATGCGCGCGGCTTCGTTCAGCGTCCAGGCCGGGTTGGCCAAATGCGGGCGGGCCACCGCGCACAGGTCGGCGCGGCCAGCGGCCAGGATGCTGTTGACGTGGTCGGCTTCACTGATCGCGCCAACTGCGATCGTGGCGATGCCCGCTTCTTGGCGGATACGGTCGGCAAACGGGGTCTGGTACATGCGCCCGTAGGTGGGCTTTTGCTGGGCACTGACCTGGCCCGACGAGCAGTCGATCATGTCGGCACCAGCGGCCTTGAAGGCGCGGGCGATCTCGACCGCGTCGCTCGGCGTGATGCCGCCTTCGACCCAGTCGTGCGCCGAGATGCGCACCGACATGGGCAGGTCCTTGGGCCAGGCGGCACGCACGGCAGCAAACACTTCCAGCGGGTAGCGCAGGCGATTGGCGAGCGAGCCGCCGTACTCGTCGGTGCGTTGGTTGGTGAGCGGGCTGATGAAGCTCGACAGCAAATAGCCGTGGGCGCAGTGCAACTCCAGCCAGTCAAAGCCTGCTTGGGCAGCGCGCTGCGTGCTGGCCGCGAACTCGGCTGTGACGCGGTCCATGTCGGCACGCGTCATGGCACGGGGCACATCGCCGTGCGGCAAGTAGGGCATGGGCGACGCGGCCATCAGCGGCCAGTTGCCTTCCGCGTCGTCTGCGGGCACAGGCTGGTCCATGCCCGCACCTTGCCAAGGGCGGCAGCTCGAACCTTTGGGCCCGGCATGGCCAATTTGCAGGCCAATCTTCGCGTCAGATTTGGCATGCACCCAGTCCACTATTCTTGCAAAGTCGGCGGTCTGCTCGTCATTCCACAGGCCGGGGCAGCCGTGGGTGATGCGGCCATCGGCGCTGGTCGCGGTCATCTCAACCATGACCAGCGCTGCGCCCCCCATGGCGCGTGCGCCCAGGTGGACCAAGTGGTCGTCGCCCACGCGGCCGTCTTGCGCCATGTATTGCGCCATGGGCGAGACCACCACACGGTTTTTGAGCGTGACCGAGCGCAAGGTGTAAGGCGTGAAC
Organism: Limnohabitans sp.; assembly: GCA_024641725.1. Taxonomy (GTDB): domain Bacteria; phylum Pseudomonadota; class Gammaproteobacteria; order Burkholderiales; family Burkholderiaceae_C; genus Limnohabitans_A. Next base: position 2,124 of record JAHECM010000201.1, read on the forward strand.
ATGGGCGGCTTGACACCCTGCGAGGCCGTTCGGCTGGCAAACCAGGCCTCGTAACCTTCCAGCCAGGCCTTGTCGCGCAAACGCAGGTTCTCGTGGCTGATGCGCTGGCTGCGGGTGAGCATGGAGTACATGAATTGCTCGGGCTCCAACTGATCGCAGTAACGTTCACCGCACACCTCAAACCATTCCATCGCGTTCCAGGCCGCGTTTTGCAGGCGGATCACGTCGATCTCGCGCACGGCTTGGTAGTGCTTCAACACCTCGGGGATGTGCTCGGCAGTGTCGCCCAGGGCCTTGAACTGGCGCACCAGCTCGATCGCGTCTTCCAACGCGAGCTTGGTGCCCGAGCCGATCGCAAAGTGGGCGGTGTGCACCGCGTCGCCCATCAGCACCACATGGCTGTTGCCGTTGAAGGTGGACCAGTTGGCGCACTTGACGCGCTGGAAGTTGAGCCACGCCGAGCCGCGCAGATGGCGGGCGTTGGTCATCAGCTTTTCACCTTGCAAGTTTTTGGCAAACAGCTTTTCGCAGAAGGCAATCGACGCGTCCTGGTCCGCCTTGTCCAGGCCGTGGGCCAGCCAGACGTGTTCGGGGCACTCGACGATGAAGGTGGATGTCAGATTGTCGAATTTGTAGACGTGCGCCTGAAACCAACCGTGCTCGGTCTTCTCAAACAAAAAGGTGAAGGCGTCGTATTGGCGGTTCGTGCCCAGCCAAATAAAGCGGTTGGGCCGCGTCACGATGTCCGGCTGAAACACCTCGGGCATGCGGCTGCGCACACGCGAATTGACCCCGTCGCTCGCGATGACCAGGTCGGCATCCGGAAAGTCCAGGTCGGACTGCACATCCTGCTCGAACAACAGCTTGACGCCCAGTTGCTCGCAGCGCGCCTGCAAAATGTTCAACAGCTTCTTGCGGCCAATGCCCACAAAGCCGTGGCCGCCCGAGCGGATCACGCGGTCCTTGAAATGCAGCTCGATGTCGTCCCAGTGGTTGAAGGCCTGCTGCACCTCGTTGGCGGT
>JAHECM010000206.1 GCA_024641725.1 Limnohabitans sp.
GGCGGATGAAGTCGCGCCCCTGCCGGCCCCAAGCGGCCAGCAGCGTGGGGGCGTGCAAGTGCATCTCGGCCAAGTTGACACCCGACAAAGGGCTTCGCTTGTCGCTTTGTCTTTGGTAGTGACGTTGATTTTGCAAGGCCTCTCGCCCGTCGATGATGTCGCCCCAGTGGAACTGGCAGGGGTTGGGCACGGCCAACAGCACTTGGCTGTGCGCCGCCAGCGCGGCCAACATCTCCAACAGCTGGGCGGGCATGTGGCTCATGCCAAACACCGACACACGACGCGCCACCGGGCTGGCCAGGGCTTGACCGGACTGCAAATGGGCCAGCACCCGTGCATGCAGGGCCGGGCGGGTGGCTTGGCGCTGCGCCGCGTCCAGCGTGGCCAGCACGCGCCGCCACAGCTCGGCCTGCCAATGTTGGTCAGCGGCCAACACCGCTTGGCCCGTGGCTTGGCGCAGCACGTCGCGCCCGTCGGCCCAGTCTTGCAGCCAGTCGGGGCGGTAGATTTGGTATTGGTCGTACAGGTCGGCCAGGCGGCTGGCCAATTGCAGCAGGCGGTCGGGCTCGTCGCCCCGCAAAAAACCCGCCACTGGCGCAAAGACCGGGTCGCTCAGGCAGCTGGGCAACAAGGCCATCAAGCGCCAGGTCATGGGCAGCTTGTCCAGCGGCGAGTCGGAGGGCACATTCTGCACACCCAGCACCTGGCGGTAGGTGCGCCACAAAAAGCGCGACGGCAGCTCCACCCGGGTCGCAGCGCACACCCCGCCCTGCTTGGCCAGCGCCATCTTGATCCATTCGGCCATACCGTTGCTCTGCACCAACACGACTTCGCTCTCCAGCGGGTCCAAGGGGTGCGCTTGCAACCAGCCCGTCAGGGTGTCCGCCAGACGTTCTGATCGGTGGCTGTGCAAGGCAATGAAACCGGGGGCAATGACAGAGGTGGGCATGCAGGCGAGGCAGAAAAACCAAAAGAATACCTGCACTCTAACCGTGTGCAGGCTCTTGGCGCGAGCCCGCGTGGCCGGCACCTCGGCGCATGGCAGGTGACATTGCAGGGACACGCCCATTGCCTGATTTTTAAGCATCGCCCGGCAAGCCCCTAAAGACGGGCCATGGCGCGGTTGTTCAAGGACTTATCCACAGCTTTGGGCACGGCAGGTGGGGACAGCTGTCAGCTGGGGCCGGACGTTGTCGTGTGCATGACGCGCGCCGTGCGCTGGGCACTTTACAGTCCAGCCATGATGCATTTCTACGAACCCCATCTGGGCCACGGCCTCAAGCACGACCCCTTCAACTCGATCGTGGGGCCGCGCCCCATTGGTTGGGTGTCCAGTCGCAGTGCACAGGGGGTGCTGAATCTGGCGCCCTACAGTTTTTTCAGCGCCTTCAATTACGTGCCCCCCCTGATTGGGTTTGCCAGCATTGGCCGCAAGGACTCGCTCAACAACATCGAGGCCACGGGCGAGTTTGTCTGGAACTTGGTGACGCGCCCACTGACCGAGGCCATGAACAAGACCTGCGACGCCGTGCCGCCCGAGGTGAGCGAGTTCGATGTGGCGGGCCTGACGCCCACGGCGTCGCGCATCGTCAGCGTGCCCCGCGTGGCCGAGAGCCCGGTCAGCTTTGAGTGCCGCTGCACCCAGATCCTGCAAATGCAGGACCTCGGCGGCCAAAAGGTCGACACCTGGATGGTCTTTGGCCAAGTGGTGGGCGTGCACATCGACGAGGGACTGCTCAAGGACGGCGTCTATGACACTGCCAACGCGCAACATGTGCTGCGCGGCGGCGGGCCTGCAGACTATTTCAGCATTGGCCCAGAGCAGCTCTTCAAGCTCTACCGGCCTGAAAGCTGGAAGCGCGATTGATCGCCACCCCGTTGACCACTCGCTTGCCCTTGAACCTCTGACCACCCAACACCTCAAAACAACACCTCCAAACACCACCATGACGCACGACCACCACGACACACACGATCACCCACCCACCGACTGGAAGCACGACGGCGTGCGTGTGGTGCCCGGCGACCAACTGGACGGCAACGTGCCGTCCACACCCGGCATGGACCGCAAAGCCGCCATCAACTTTGCCCGCGTGGGTGCCCAAAAGTTGTGGGCAGGCACGGTGCACATCCACCCCAATGCCAAAACGGGGGCCCACCACCATGGGCCATTGGAGAGCGTGATCTATGTGGTCAAAGGGCGTGCTCGCATGCGCTGGGGCAATGCCTTGGAGTTCACCGCCGAAGCGGGACCGGGGGATTTCATTTACGTGCCGCCCTACGTGCCGCACCAAGAAATCAATGCCAGTGCAGACGAAACCCTGGAGTGCGTGCTGTGCCGCAGCGATGGTCAAGCGGTGGCGGTCAACATGGACATCGAGCCCGCTGAAAAACCCGAGACGGTGCTTTGGATTGACCCGACGCACCCGCAAGGCGGGGTGTGATGCGGCCGCTTTAAACGCCGGTCAGCAAGGGCTGCGCCGTTGGGCTTGATCCGGCTGTTGTGGCCTCAAAACCCGAAGGCGCTGGCAGCATCGACTGCAAGACGTTCAGCACGTTTTGCAAACGCGGATCGTTGGCGTGGGCGTCGTCGGTGGTGTCGTTGATGCAAAAAAATTCAAGCGCACCGAACTCGGCCTGCAGCGTTTGCAATTGGGTGTCTTGATCGACCTCGCCGGTCGAGACGTAGCGGTGCCGGTAAGTGCGCACACGGGCCAGGCCATGGGCCAGGGCCCAACGCAGCACGAAATCCGAGACGATGGTGGGTTTGTCCCAGCTGCGAAACACCGTCGAGCGCACGGCAGCAAACAACTCGGGCGCAGTGTGCTCCAACTCCAGCAAGATCGACTTGAGCATGGGCCGCGGTGAATGGGCAAAGGTGCGCAAGGTGTGCTGGTACAGCGGGTCTGGCTGCCGCTGACCGGGCTTGCCCGCGTGGGCTTGCTCACGCAACCACTGGATGGACAGGCGGCAGGCGTTGTCCAGCGAAGTGGCGTCCATGCGCATGGCCTCGTCGCTGACTTCGGGCTCGTCTGACCAAGTCACATGAAACCCGCCCGGATAAAACCAGTCATCGAGTCGCACCGGGGCACCAAAAAACACGTCGTCGTTCAAATAAAAATAGCGCTCCGACAAACCGGGAAT
>JAHECM010000050.1 GCA_024641725.1 Limnohabitans sp.
CTGCACGCCGGGCCAGGTGCTGGACATTCCGTTCACACAGTTCATCGCACCCCGCGTGGAAGTGGAGCTGGCCTTCATCCTCAAGCAAGAACTGCGCGGCCCCAACGTGACGGTGCAGCAGGTGCTGGAGGCCACCGAGTACGTGACCCCTGCGATTGAGATCATCGACTCGCGCATCGAGCAGTTCGACCGCCACACCAAGTTCATGCGCAAGGTGTACGACACCATCAGCGACAACGCAGCCAATGCGGGCATCGTGCTGGGGGCCAAACGCGTCGACCCGCTGACCACCGACCTGCCTTGGTGCGGCGCGGTGCTGCGCCAAAACGGCGTGGTCGAAGAAACGGGCTTGGCTGCTGGCGTGCAGGGCCACCCGGCGGTGGGCATCGCGTGGTTGGCCAACAAACTGGCCCCTTGGGGTGAGCACCTGCAGGCGGGCGAGATCGTGCTGGCCGGCTCGTTCACCAAACCCGCACCCGCCAAAGTGGGCGATGTGTTTGACGCCAACTACGGGCCGCTGGGCAAGTTGGAGTTTCGATTTGTTTGAGCCGTCGAGCGACAAGCCAGTGGCTTCGTCTTGCGTTAGCGGCAGGCTGCTGGGGCCGGGGTTGCGGCCCGGGCTCAGAGGCGCTTCGCTTTGCCACATCGTCCGAGCCGCCACCCCGGCCCCAACATCCAGTGAGCCATTTGGCCTTTAACGAGAGTAACTTCACCATGAACACCCCTGTGAATATTTTCAAAAAAGCCCTCCAAGACAAACGTCCCCAGATCGGTCTGTGGATGGGCCTGGCCAGCGACTACAGCGCCGAAATCTGCGCATTGGCCGGATTCGACTGGCTGGTCATCGACGGCGAACACTCGCCCAACAACCTGAACAGCATCTTGGCCCAGCTCAAAACCCTGGCGGCCTATCCGGGCAGTCACGCCGTGTGCCGCGTGCCTGTGGGTGACACAGCGCTCATCAAGCAGTACCTGGACCTGGGTGCACAAAACATCTTGGTGCCCATGGTCGACACGGCCGAGCAAGCGGCCCAATGTGTGCAGGCCATGCGCTACCCGCAGGACGATGGCCAAGGCGGTGTGCGCGGCATGGCGGGCGCACGCGCTTCGCGCTGGGGCCACTACGCCGATTACTTCAAACGCGCCAACGAAGAGGTGTGCCTGATAGTGCAAGTCGAGTCGCTCGAAGCGCTGAAGAACCTGGATGCGATTGCCGCCACGCCCGGTGTGGACGGTGTCTTCATCGGCCCGGCTGATTTGTCCGCGTCGATGGGCCATGTGGGCAATGCGGCGCACCCCGATGTGCAGGCCGCCATTGCGGAGGGGATCGCCCGCATCTTGAAAGCGGGCAAAGCCCCCGGCATCCTCACGCCCGACGAAAAGCTGGCGCAGCACTACTTGTCGCTGGGCGCGGTGTTCGTGGCGGTGGGCTTGGACACCCAAATATTGATGCGCCAAACATCAACGCTGGCGGCACGCTTCAAGGACAGCATCACCGCTGCCGCCCCGCAAAAAGGTGCGACCTATTGACCGACGACGCACAAAGCCATGGATGGCCACGCTGCGCTCGCCATGACATTAATTGGGATCTGACCCCAATTAAAAATGACATGAATGCCCCGACTGATTGATCGACTGAAAGGAAACTGTGATGTTCCCCACCCCCCAAGCCCTTGTGCCCTCGCTGCAGGCGCGTGTGCATCCCGACGAGTGGCAGGCGCGTTTGCAATTGGCCGCTTGTTACCGCGTGTTTGCCATGCTCGGCTGGACCGAGATGATCTACAACCACATCACGCTGCGCCTGCCCGACAGCGCCACGGGGGGCGAAAAGTACTTTTTGATCAACCCCTTTGGCCTGCACTACAGCGAGGTCACGGCCAGCAACTTGGTCAAGATCAACTTGCAAGGCGATGTGCTGGACGGCTCACCCTACACGATCAACCCGGCTGGTTTTGTGGTGCATGCCGCCTTGCACGAGGGCTTGGACCAGGCGCACTGCGTGATGCACACACACACCACAGCGGGCGTGGCGGTGGCTTGTTTGCAAGGCGGTTTGCAGCAAACCAATTTTTACAGCGCGCAGCTGCACGGCATGGTGGCCTACCACGATTTTGAAGGCATCACCATCCACGCCGAAGAAGGGCCGCGTGTCTTGCAAAGCATTGGCAACAAGCCGGCGGTGATCTTGCGCAACCATGGCCTGCTGACTTGGGGTCAGACGCTCCCGCAAACCTTTGCCATCCTTTGGACCTTGCAGCGTGCCTGCGAGATCCAGATGGCCACGCTGAGCATGGGCCAGCCGATTGCCGTGCCCGAAGCCATCGCGGCCAAATGCACGCGCGATGCCTTGCAGTTCAGCCCCAAGCACGGTGCGGGGCAAGACGTGTTTGACGCCTTGGTGCGTCAGGTGGACCGCATCGATACGGGGTGGCGTGCATGAGTGCTTTCAAATTTCACAAAGTCGCCATCGTGGGCGCTGGCGCCATCGGCGGCTGGATGGGGGTGCATTTGGCCCGCACCGGGGTGCACATCAGTGTGCTGGCACGCGGCCAGACACTGGCCGCGCTGCAGCAGCGCGGTTTGCAATTGCAGCAAGGCGGCGAGCTGCACAGCGTGCCGGTCACGGCGTCCAACGACGCTGCGGCGCTGGGTGTGCAAGACCTGGTGGTGATGGCCGTCAAAGCCCCCGCGCTGGCCACAGTGGCCCAGCAGGTGGGGCCTTTGATCGGCCCCAACACCGTGGTGCTCACCGCCATGAACGGTGTGCCTTGGTGGTTTTTGCAAGGCTTTGGGGGGCCCGTTGCAGGTCGCTCGCTCAGCACGGTGGACCCGGACGGGGCCATCGGCCGCGCCTTGCCGTCCTCGCAGATTGTGGGCTGCGTGGTGCATGCCAGCTGCTCGGTGGACGCGCCGGGCGTGGTGCGCCACCACTTTGGCGACGGCCTGATCGTGGGCGAGCCCTCGGGCCAGGCCACGCCCCGCGTGCAGGCGCTGCACGACTTGCTGCAGCGCGCGGGCTTCAACGCCACCTTGTCGCCCCAAATTCAAAAAGACATTTGGTACAAGCTCTGGGGCAATATGACCGTCAACCCGGTCAGCGCCATCACCGGCGCTACGACCGACCGCATCTTGGACGACGAGCTGCTGCGCGGTTTCATCTCCAACGTCATGCTGGAGGCCAAAGCCATTGGCGAGCGCATCGGCATCCCCATCGCCCAAAACCCAGAAGACCGACACGCGGTGACCCGCAAATTGGGCGCTTTCAAAACGTCCATGTTGCAGGACGTGGAGGCGGGCAAGCCCATCGAGCTTGACGCCTTGGTCGGTGCCGTGCGGGAGTTGGGCCAAATGACCGGGGTCATGACACCGTTCACCGATGCTTTGCTCGGTTTAACGCGGGTATTCGTCAGCAAATCTCAAATTTAGTACCTAGAGCATCTAAAAAGATGTTAAATCAACATTTAAAATAAGAATATTTAATGGAATGTAAAACTGTTTTTTGCGATAATTGAGCCATCGACATCGCAAAACGCGAGGTCAGTGGAGAAAATCATGTTGATGTCTGTTGTTATCGCTTTGGTGTTGTCTTTGGTGGTTTTGGTGATGTACCTGAAAACCGTGCGCGACATCCAGCAAGAGGAAAAAGCAGAGGCCATGGTGCGCACGGCGCGCTTTCGCCAGCACATCGAATCGCGCGATTTGGCCGGCGCCTGAGCCAATCGCTGGCTTGGCGCTGACCACCAGTCGCCAGCAGCTCACCGCCTCAAAGGGGCAGGCGGTTAAATTCACGGCATGACCCCGTCCCCTTCTCGCACGGCCCTCTCGGCCACCGCATTCCTCACCCTTCTCCTGATCGCTTTGATGATGGGCGCCAACCATGTGGCGGCCCGTTTGGCCTTCAACCACGGCGTTGACGTGGTCACGGCGGTCAGTTTCCGCAGTGGCGTCACCGCCTTGGTGGTGGGCTTGATCCTGTGGCGTCAACAGGTGCCGCTGCGCTTGACCGCCCGACACCAGAAATTCCTCCCCTTGATCGGTGTGCTCATTGCCGTTCAGAGTGTGTGCCTGTACTCCTCGGTGGCCCGCTTGCCAGTGGCCTTGGCGCTGCTGGTGTTCAACACCTACCCCCTGTCCACCGCCGTGTGGGCACGGGTGCTGTACGGTCATCGCCCAGAGCGGGCAGTGGTGCTGTCCATGCCCGTCATGCTGGTGGGCTTGGCGCTCGCGCTGGACGTGCTGGGCGCTGCATCGGGTTTGGGGGCGGCCGCCCAATGGGGGCAAATCGGTGTGGGCGTGGCGTTTGCCATGGGAGCTTCGGCCACGTTTGGCTTGGCGCTGGTGTGGACCCAGCACGAAGCGGGTGAGCTGGACGGGCGCTTGCGCACCTTCACCACCATGGCCCAAGTGGCGGTGTTGGCCAGCCTGACGGCCGTGAGCACGGGTGGCTTTCACCTGCCGGTGGATGCCTTGGGCTGGTGGGGCCTGGGCTTGCTGACTTTTCTGTACGGCACCGCTTTCACCATTTTGTTCATGGTGCTGCCCAAATTGGGCGTGGTGGGCAACTCGCCCATCATGAATGTGGAGCCGGTGTTTGCCTTGGTGCTGGCTTGGGCGTTGCTGGGCCAGTCGATTGCCCCCATGCAGCTGGCCGGGGCGGCCATCGTGGTGGGCGCGGTGATGGCCTTGGGCTTGCGCAGGCTCTAAGGGCGTTCACCGTGCCGTGGCCAGGCGTGTGGGTCTGGGCGCAGTTGCAGTTGCAGTTGCAGTTGCGGGGCGCGCGTCAATCTGACTTTTTCAAGGCCAGGGCTTGGTCGTACAGCGTATTTTTGGATTCGCCCGAAATTTCGGCGGCCAGCTTGACAGCGGTTTTAAGGGGCAGCTCGGGCAGCAAGAGCTGCAAGACCCGCAGGCCTTCGCCGCCCGCGGCCGCCACCGCAGCATCGTGCAGCACCAGTGCAAACTCGCCGCGCAGGCGCTCGGGTTTTTCGGCCAGCCATGCGCTCAGGTCTTGCGCTGGGAGGGTCTCGATCTGCTCAAACTGCTTGGTCAACTCCCGCCCGAGGGTGACGCGCCGCTCACCCAACACCGCCAGGGCTTGCGCCAGCGCCTCAATGCGGTGCGGCGCTTCCAGCAAAACCACCGCGCGCGGCTCTTGCGCCAGCGCCTGCACGGCGTGCTGGCGTTCGGTGGCTTTGGAGGGCAAAAACCCCCTGAAAACAAACCCACTGTCGCCCGTCATGCCCGAGGCGCTGAGCACCGTGATGACGCTGCTGGCCCCCGGCAAGGGCAGCACCCGGTAGCCTGCCGCACGCACGGCGTTGACCAAGCGCGCGCCCGGGTCGCTGATGGCCGGGGTGCCCGCGTCGCTCACATAGGCCACCCGCTGGCCTTGGGCCAGTTTGTCGATGACGCCCTGAGCGGCTTCGGCCTCGTTGTGCTGGTGCACGGCCAGCAACTGGCTACCGGGCCGGTCCAGGCCATAGGCGCGCAGCAGTTGTTGGGTGTGTCGGGTGTCTTCGCAGGCCACCGCGTCCACGCTGCGCAGCACGTGCAGCGCACGCAGGCTGATGTCGGCGAGGTTGCCAATCGGGGTGGCCACCACATACAGTGTGCTGGCCGGGTGGTTTTGTGACCCGGCGGCGTCTTGGGCCGCGTCCAAGGCGCGGGCAAACGAAGCAGTCAAGGGAGAAGAAGTCAATGCCATTCCTTCAACAAGGCAAGGCAGGTCCTCCTGCCACCACCAAAGCCCGCGGAGATGCGGGCGAGGACGAGGCGCTGGCCTATTTGCAGGACCAGGGCTTGCGCTTGTTGCAGCGCAATTATCGGACGCCCGGGCGCGGGGGCGGCGAAATCGATCTGGTCATGCAAACGGGCGACGGCACCGTGGTCTTTGTGGAGGTGCGCAAACGCAGCCGCAGCGACTTTGGCGGGGCGGCGGCCAGCATCGGGGGGGTCAAGCAGCGGCGCATCATTTTGGCGGCGCGCCATTACTTGCTGCGATTGCGGCGCATGCCGCCCACCCGTTTTGACGTGGTGTTGATCGAGCAGGCCGGGCCGGTCTGGCTGCAGGCAGCCTTCGATGCCGGTTGAGCTCTGTTGGGGCCGGATGCGCCCAGACACATCCAGACACCGCAAAACAGGTCGGGCGCGCTCATGGGCCCGAAATGGGTCACGGCGGCGGTTATCATCCGCGCCATGTTAGACCTGCGGATTCAGCAACATTTCATCGACAGCGCCGACCTGCAATACCAGGTGGCCGAAGGCTTGGCCAAACCTGTAGACGCTGCGGTGCAGGCGGTTTTGGCCAGCGTCACGGGCGGCGGCAAGGTGCTGACGGCCGGCTTGGGCCCCTCGGCGGCCATGGCACAGTACTTGGCGCATTTGCTGGTGGGCGGCTTTGAGCGCGAGCGGCCTGGCTTGGCCGCACTGGCCTTGTCGGCAGATACCTTGATGGCCACCGCCTGGCAAGACGACCAGGCGCTGGCAAGGCAGGTGCGGGCACTGGGCCACACCGGCGACGTGCTGGTGCTCATCAGCACCGATGGCCAAGAGCGGGCCTTGCTGGAGGCGGTGCAAGCCGCCCATGAGCGCGAGATGACCGTGCTGGCCTTGACGGGCGGCCACGGCGGTGCGCTGGCCAAGCAATTGCGTGAGACCGATGTGCAGGTCTGTGTGCCCCACGAGCGGGGTGCGAGAATCCGGGAAGTCCAGCACTTGGTGCTGCACTGTTTGTGCGATGGAATCGATACCCAGCTGCTGGGTGAACAGGAACCTTTGGAATGAAAACCACCATGAAACTGTCTTTGTTGTCGCTGGTGCTGACGGGCGCTGTGATGTCCGGGCTTTCGGGCTGCGCGCCGTTGATCGTGGGCGGCGCCGTCATGACGGGCGTGGTGGCCACGGACCGACGCACCGCGGGTACCCAACTCGAGGACGAAGCCATCGAGCTCAAGGTGGCCAGCGCCATCCGCCAAAACTTGGGCGATCGCGTGCACCTGAACGTCACCAGCTACAACCGCCAGGTGTTGCTCAGTGGCGAGGCCACGGCAGCCGCCGACCGCGAGCGGGCTGAAAAGCTGGCGCAAAGCCAAGAAAACGTGCGTGCCGTGGTCAACGATTTGGCCGTCATGGCCGCCAGCAGCCTGACCCAGCGCACCAAGGACACGGTGACCACCAGCCAGATCAAGGCGGCCTTCATCGACGCCAAAGACCTGCAGTCGAACACCCTCAAGGTGGTGACCGAGCGCGGCATCGTTTACCTGATGGGGCGTGTGACCCAGCGCGAAGCCAAACGCGCCACCGACATTGCCCGTGGCGTGGGCGGGGTGGCCAAGGTGGTGCGGGTGTTTGAAGACATCTCCGAAGAAGAACTCAAGCGCCTGAGCCAACCGCCCATGGCCAAGTGAAGCGCCAAGCAACTGAACGCCCATGAAAAAAGCGGCCCGGTGTGAAAACCGGGCCGCTTTGCATTTGGGGGCGTCGCCTTAACGCAATCGGCGGATCAGGCTGGAGGTGTCCCAGCGGTTGCCGCCCATTTTTTGCACATCGGCGTAGAACTGGTCCACCAAGGCCGTCACCGGCAGGCGTGCGCCGTTGCGCTTGGCTTCGTCCAGCACCAAGCCCAGGTCTTTGCGCATCCAGTCCACGGCAAAGCCGAAGTCGAACTTATCGTCCGCCATGGTTTTGCCCCGGTTGTCCAGTTGCCAGCTTTGGGCCGCGCCCTTGCCGATCACGTCCAGCACTTGGTGCATGTCCAGCCCCGCTTGCTGGCCAAAGGCCACGGCTTCGGACAGGCCCTGCACCAGCCCGGCGATGCAAATCTGGTTGACCATCTTGGCCAGTTGGCCCGCGCCGGATTCGCCCAACAAGGTGAAGGCGCGAGAGAACGCCATGGCCGCAGGCTTGACCTGTGCAAACGCCGCCGCGTCACCACCGCACATGACGGTGAGCACGCCGTTTTGCGCGCCGGCTTGGCCGCCCGAGACCGGTGCGTCAATGAACTGCAGGCCGAGCTTTTGGGCGGCGCCGCTCAGCTCGCGGGCAATCGAGGCCGAGGCGGTGGTGTGGTCCACAAAAATTGCGCCTGGCTTCATGCCGGCAAAAGCGCCATCGGTGCCCAGCACCACGCTGCGCAAATCGTCGTCATTGCCCACGCAGGCAAACACGATGTCCGCGCCCGCTGCGGCCTCGCGCGGGGTGGGGGCGCTGGCGTTGCCGGGGCACTCGGCCACCCAGGCCGCGGCTTTGGCCGGGCTGCGGTTGTACACCGTCACGCTGTGCCCAGCGCGGGCCAAGTGCCCGGCCATGGGGTAACCCATCACGCCCAGCCCCAAAAAGGCGACTTTGCAGGGGGTGCTGACTTCGTAGGTTTTGTTTCCGATCGCGCTCATGGGGGTGTTCCTTGTGGGTTTGGCCGAAATGGCCACAAAACAAAGGGCTGAATGTAGCAGCCCCGGGGCGCTGGTTTGGTACGCTTGGCGACATGCACACCGACATTGCCCAGCACCTGAAAGACGTTCACCAACGCATCCGCGCCGCTTGCTTGGCGGCCCAGCGGCCTGAGGACAGCGTTCAGCTGCTGGCGGTGTCCAAAACGTTCGGGGCCGACGCGGTGCGCGCCGCCCACGCCGCAGGCCAGACCGCCTTTGGCGAAAATTACATCCAAGAGGCGGTCGACAAGATCGCGGCTTTGCAAGACCTGCCCTTGCAGTGGCACTGTATTGGCCCCATCCAAAGCAACAAAACCCGCCTGGTGGCCGAGCATTTTGACTGGGTGCACAGCGTGGACCGGCTCAAAATTGCCCAGCGCTTGTCCGAGCAGCGTCCGGCACATTTGCCGCCGCTGCAGCTGTGTTTGCAGGTCAACATCGATGGCGGCGAGACCAAGGCCGGTGTGGCCCCAGGCGATGCACTGGCACTCGCCAAAGCGGTGGCCGCCTTGCCCCGCTTGCAGCTGCGCGGGCTCATGACCCTCCCCGAGCCCGCCGAGACCGAAGCGCAGATGCGGTCCGTGCACCGCCAAGCCAAAGCCTTGTTGGACGACTTGCGCCAACAGGGCCTGCCGCTCGACACCCTGTCGATGGGCATGAGCGCAGACATGGGCGCGGCGATTGCCGAAGGCAGCACGATGGTGCGGGTGGGCACGGCCATTTTTGGACGGCGCTGAACCTGCGCCGATAGGGGACTCCACCCGAGGCGTGATTCGAGGCGTGATTCGAGGCGTGATTCGAGGTGTGAGCCGAAACTCAATTCAGCGCCATGTCCCGAATTTGACCCTGGCTTCAGGGCGTGCCGCCCACAATGGCGCGATGCAAAACATCCATTCCCCCCTTCAGGCCCAAGTGGTGCAGTGGCTCGTGCAAACGGGCGAGGCCGTGGCCGCAGGCGACGTGCTGGTGGTTCTGGAGGCCATGAAAATGGAGCACGAAATCCGTGCCGACCAGGCAGGGCAGTTGGGCGAGGTTTTCTTTCAGGCGGGCGAGGCGGTGGGCGAGGGCGACGTGTTGGCCTTGCTGGTGGCTGCGGTGGCTGCGGTGCCTGCTCGGGGCGCGGCACAAGCCACCGTGCCGCCGCCAGCTGCCGCTTTGCCCAGCCCAGAACGCGCTGACCTGCACAAGTTGCAGGCGCGTCTGGCCTTCACGCACGACGCGCAGCGCCCCGACGCCGTGGCCAAACGCCATGCCTTGGGGCTGCGCACCGCCCGAGAGAACATCGCTGACCTGTGCGACGAGGGCTCCTTCATCGAATACGGCGCACTGGCCGTGGCCGCGCAAAGCCGCCGCCGCAGCGCCGACGACCTGATGCGCAACACCCCCGCCGACGGCATGGTGACGGGCATCGGCTGCGTCAACGGCCAGCGCGTGGTGGTCATGGCCTACGACTTCACCGTGCTGGCGGGCACCCAGGGCATGCGCAACCACCAAAAGACCGACCGCATGTTGGGCATCGCCTTGCAGCACAAGCTGCCCGTGGTGCTGTTCGCCGAGGGCGGCGGTGGCCGCCCGGGCGATGTTGATGTCGCCATCGTGGCCGGCCTGAACTTGGCGACATTTGCCTCGTTTGCCCGGCTCAATGGCCGCGTGCCGGTGGTGGGTGTGGTGGCTGGGCGCTGCTTTGCCGGCAACGCCGCCTTGCTCGGCTGCAGCGACGTGATCATCGCCACACGCGACAGCAACATTGGCATGGGCGGCCCGGCCATGGTCGAGGGTGGGGGCTTGGGCGTGTTCAAGCCCGAGCAAATCGGGCCCAGCGCCGTGCAGCACTGCAACGGCGTGATCGACGTGTTGGTGGACGACGAAGGGCAAGCGGTGGCGGCGGCGCGGCAGTACCTGTCGTTTTTTCAGGGTCAGCAGCCTCACTGGCAGGCCCCTGCGGCGCATGCGCTGCGAGACGTGGTGCCCGAAAACCGCCTGCGCGTGTACGACACCCGCGCGGCCATGCAGGGCTTGGCCGACGAAGGCAGTTGGCTGCAGTTGCGCACTGGGTTTGGCGTGGGCATCCACACCGCGCTGGCGCGCATCGCGGGCCGCCCGGTCGGCATCATGGCCAACAACCCCCAGCACTTGGGTGGGGCCATTGACGCCGACGCCGCCGACAAGGCCGCTCGGTTCATGCAGCTGTGCAATGCCCACGGCTTGCCCATCGTGAGTTTGGTGGACACGCCCGGTTTCATGGTCGGGCCCGACACCGAGGCCACGGCGCAGGTGCGCCACGTCAGCCGCATGTTTGTGGCGGCAGCGCATTTGCGGGTGCCGCTGCTCAGTGTGGTGCTGCGCAAGGGCTATGGCTTGGGCGCGATGGCCATGACCGGCGGTGGTTTCCACGAAACCCTGGCCACGGTGGCCTGGCCCACCGGCGAATTCGGCGGCATGGGCTTGGAAGGCGCGGTGCGTCTGGGTTACCGCAAAGAGCTGGAGGCCTTGCCCGAAGGCCCCGAGCGCGAAGCGCTGTTTGACCAACTGCTGGCGCAGCAGTACGACAACGGCAGTGCGATCAACATGGCCGCCACGCTCGAAATCGACGCGGTGATCGACCCAGCAGACACGCGCGAATGGTTGCTGGCGGGGCTGGAGGCCGGACTGCAGTCCGCAAGGCTGGAGGGTGTCGATCGCCCGCTGGCCATCGACACTTGGTGAGTTGCCCCCCCAGGGAAGGGGTCAGAACCTCGGCAAATCCGGGTGCTTGATCTGACCGGCGCGCACCAGCATCTTGCCGTACTCGGCGCAGCGGTTGAGCGTTGGAATCACCTTGCCGGGGTTCAGCAGGCCCAGTGGGTCAAAGGCGCGTTTGACGGCAAACATCTGCTCGTTTTCTTCAGGGCTGAACTGCACGCACATGCTGTTGACCTTCTCGATGCCCACGCCGTGCTCGCCTGTGACGGTGCCGCCCATGGCCACGCTGGTTTCCAAAATGTCAGCGCCAAACAGCTCGCAACGGCGCAGCTGGTCCGGGTCGTTGGCATCGAACAAAATCAGCGGGTGCAGGTTGCCGTCGCCCGCGTGGAACACGTTCAGGCATTTGAGCGCGTATTTTTCTTCCATCTCCGAGATGGCTTGCAAGATGTCGGCCAAGCGCTTGCGCGGGATGGTCGAGTCCATGCACATGTAGTCGGGGCTGATGCGGCCCGAGGCGGGGAAGGCGTTCTTGCGCCCGCTCCAAAACTTCAGGCGCTGCGCCTCGTCACGGCTCACGGTGATGGCGGTCGCGCCGCAGTCTCGCAGCACCGCGCTCATGCGGCCAATTTCTTCTTCCACCTCTTCGGGCGTGCCGTCGCTCTCGCACAGCAAAATCGCGGCGGCACTCAGGTCGTAGTCGGCGTGTACAAAGCCTTCCACGGCGGCGGTCATGGGGCCGTCCATCATCTCCAGACCCGCCGGAATGATGCCCGCAGCGATCACGGCAGCCACCGCGTCACCGGCTTTGCGCACGTCGTCAAAGCTGGCCATGATGCAGCGCGCCAATTGGGGCTTGGGCACCAGCTTGACGGTGACTTCGGTGGTCACCGCCAGCATGCCCTCGCTGCCCACCAGCACGGCCATCAGGTCGTAGCCGGAGGTGTCGAGCGCGTCGCTGCCAAATTCAATCGGGTCACCTTCGATGGTGAAACCCTTTACCTTGAGGACGTTGTGTACCGTCAGGCCGTATTTGAGGCAGTGCACGCCGCCCGAGTTTTCGGCCACGTTGCCGCCAATCGTGCAGGCGATTTGGCTGGACGGGTCGGGCGCGTAATACAGGCCGTGCGGCGCAGCCGCTTCGCTGATGGCCAGGTTGCGCACGCCACACTGCACCACCGCCGTGCGGCTGACCGGGTCCATGGACTTGATTTGGTTGAAGCGGGCCATGGACAGCGTCACGCCCATGCGGTGCGGCATGGCCCCGCCCGAGAGGCCCGTGCCCGCGCCGCGTGCCACCACGGGCACTTGGAGAGCATGGCAAGCCTTGAGCACGGCTTGCACCTGCGACTCGTTCTCGGGCAATGCCACCACCAAAGGCCGCTCGCGGTAAGCGGTCAGGCCGTCGCACTCGTAGGGCGTTGTGTCTTCGGGGGTGAACAAAATGGCGTCAGGCGGCAGCACCTGGCCCAGGGCGCTGACCACGCGCTGCTGCAAGGCGGCGCGTTCAACGGCGGGTATGGCGTCGTGGGGAATGGGACTGTTCATGTTCAACACTGTAAGCCCAGAGGCCGTGGGTGAGATTGAAAAAAGTTTCAGTGTCCCGTGAAACCCTTGAAGGGTCTAGGCGAGTGAGGCCAAAACCGAATGGAGGTCCGGACCCGAAAAAGTCGGCTTGGGAGACAGGGCCTCAAACGGCAAACCTTGCCGATTCACCCAATGCGTTGTAAACCCAAACCAAGTGGCTCCCAATGCGTCCCACGCATTGCTGGACACAAACAGAACCTCGGCTTTGTTGACCGCAATGGTTTGCTGGACCAAGCCGTAACTTTCGGGAGAGGTCTTGAACAGCCGAATGGCATCGACCGAGATGAGGTGGTCCAGGAGGTCACCCATCCCCGCGCTGTGGACGGCGGAAGTCAGCATGTCCACACTGCCATTTGAAAGAATGGCCGTGGTCAAGCCCATGCTTTTGATCTTTTGAAGCACCTCCAAATTTTCTGCAAAGGGCTTGAGGTGAGCGTATTGCTGCATCAGTTGTTCAACTTGGCCTGATGTGCGCGCCAGGTGAAGACGGTCCAGCGTGTACTCCAGAGACAGGCGCGTTAACTCCCAAAAGGGCCGAAAGTACTGGCTGCCGGCGGCGTTGTGCGGGTCTGACTGCGTGATCAAGCGGGTGTATTCGATTTGCTTGTCGCGCCACTTGACGGCGATGTTGGCCCCATGGCCAGGGTAGAGCGCTTCAGCCAAAACTTGGATGGAGTACACGTCAAACAAAGTGCCATAGGCATCAAAAACGACCGCTTTTGTGGGCATGAAATTTTCCTTGGTGAACCTCTAAAAATGGCCATGGCACCTTGGCCCACAAGCCGTCAACCCGGTGTCATGCCCCCGTGGGTTTGAGGCGTTCGTTGGAGGGGAACAGCATTTTTCGTGCGTCCTCATCCACTTCTGTCTTGAAAGCAAACTTCGTCTTCAATGCTTCGGCGCGTTGGGCCGCTGGGCGTGCATTGATTTCATCGAGCAAGCGTTTGACGTGCGGCAGCTTTTCCCAGGCATCTGAGCCCAAAACAAAGGGCGCCACTCGTGCCCAGCCCCAAACCGACATGTCGACAAGGGTGTACTCGTGGCCCATCATGTAAGGCTGCTTTGCCAACAAGTCATTGATGATGTGCCAGTGCCGCCATGCTTCAAAGTCATAGCGATTCACGGCGTAGTCATTGGGCTTGGGTGCAAAGTGCTTGAAGTGAACGGCTTGGCCGCAGTAAGGGCCAATCCCGGTCGCCACAAACATCAGCCATGAGTACATTTCGGCTTTGTTTTTGGGCGTGTTTGCAGGGACGAATTGGCCAATTTTTTCGGCCAAATAAAGCAGCATCGCGTTGCTGTCAAAAATACGCACGTCATCGTCCATCATGGCGGGCGTTTTGGCGTTGGGGTTGATCGCCTTGAAGGCATCCGCGTGTTGCTCGCCTTTGCGTGTGTCGACCGCAATGAGTTCGTAGGGCTCACCTGTTTCCTCCATGTACAAAGCGATCTTCAAGGGGTTGGGCGAAGGGTGAAAATAAAATTTGATCATCAGAGTGGCCTTGGTGCGTGTGAATCACAAAATTGAAGGCCACGCTCCAGCCCTCGCAAGGGGATGAACCGGGAGAGGTGGCTCAGGCCAAGGCGCTTTTGAGCCATTCGGCAAATGTGGCGCACTCCCAGCGCTCCATGGTGCCGGTGCGCCAGCACAGGTAGTGGGCGTGTGGGCTGGGCACGTTGCGGTCAAACAGGCGCACCAGTTGGCCGTTTTCGAGCCATGGCGCGCCCAGCTTCAGCCGCACCAGCGCTACACCCAAGCCCTGGGCGGCGGCGTCGCACATCAGGCCAATGTCGTTGAAGGACGAACCGTCGATGGGTTCGGGCCAATCCAGCGCGTGGGCTGCAAACCAGGTGCGCCAGGGCTCCAGGGGGCTGCGCAGCAGCGCCTCGCCCTGCAGTTCGTCGGGGTGGGTGAAAGGGCCGTTTTCTCGAATCCAAGCCGGAGACGCCAGCGGGGTCACCTCGTCCTTGGTCAAGCACAGGTGCTCCACGTCGGAGTAGCGCCCGGTGCCAAAGCGGATGGTCAGGTCGGCTTCTTCGGCCACCACGTCCAAGAGCGGAATGCTCACTTGCAGCGTGATGTCGATTTCTGGATAGGTGTCCAGAAAATTCTTCAGGCGTGGCATCAAGATGGAGCGCGCAAAGGTCGGCGTCACGGCCAGGCGCAGTTTGCGGCGGCCTTGGATTTGCGTCGCACTCGGAAAGCGTTGCAGCGAATGCAGGCCCTCGCGCACATGGGCCAAGTACTCGCTGCCCTCGACCGTGAGCGAGAAATCGGCCCGACCAAACAGCTTGGTGCCAATGATTTGTTCGAGCTGCTTGACCCGGTGGCTCACCGCGCTGGGCGTGACGAACAGCTCATCGGCCGCTTGCGTCACGCTGCGAAGGCGGGCCAGTGCTTCAAAGGTTTGCAGGCACTGGATGGGCGGAATCCGCGACGCGTTGCTCATGGGGTTTGACGGGCTCGGTTCACTTGAAGATCACGGTCTTGTGGCCGTTGATCAGCACGCGGTGTTCGCTGTGCCACTTGACAGCGCGGGCCAACACTTGGCTCTCGGTGTCGCGGCCAATCGTGGTCAGGTCTTCCACCGTCTTGCTGTGGTCCACGCGGGCCACGTCTTGCTCGATGATCGGGCCTTCGTCCAAGTCGGCAGTCACATAGTGGGCGGTGGCACCGATCAGCTTCACGCCCCGGTCGTGCGCTTGGTAGTAGGGCTTGGCCCCCTTGAAGCTGGGCAAAAAGCTGTGGTGGATGTTGATGGCGCGGCCCGACAACTTGCGGCACAGGTCGTCACTCAAAATTTGCATGTAGCGCGCCAGCACCACCAG
>JAHECM010000220.1 GCA_024641725.1 Limnohabitans sp.
GTGCAACTGCACCTGGGTAGCTGGCACGACCTTCAGAAATTGGCCAGCCCTTTGCGCACCGACGTGTTTGTGCACGAGCAAAAAGTCCCAGCCGACATGGAGTGGGACAGCGACGACGAAATCGCACTGCATGGCGTTGCCGTCAACCGCATGGGCATGCCCTTGGCCACCGGCCGCTTGCTGCGGCTCGCGCCGGGGGTCGCCCGCATTGGGCGCATGGCCGTCCAAAAGCAAATGCGCGGCAGCGACTTGGGCCGGCGTGTGCTGCACGCCCTGATGGACGCTGCCCGCGAGCGCGGTGACACCCAGGTGCTGCTGCACGCGCAATGCAGCGCCGAGGGGTTTTACAAACGCTCGGGCTTTGTGCCGCACGGCGCGGTGTTTGAAGAAGCGGGCATTGCCCACATTGAGATGGTGCGCGGCTTGTGATGACTTCACTGCCCGAATCGAGCGCCCTCGAGCGGCTCACCTCTGAGTCGCTGGCGGATTTTCTGGCAAGTGATGCACGCGTGGGAGCGCAAGCGTGGACCCTAGAGGACGGCAAATTGTGCGTGTCGCTGCAGTTTGCCGATTTTGTTCAAGCCTTTGCGTTCATGACCGCCGTGGCTCAAGCCGCCGAGAAGGCGCAGCACCACCCGGAGTGGCGCAATGTTTACAACCGTGTGGACATCGCATTGACCACCCACGACGCGGGGGGACTCACAGAGCGAGACCTGCGACTGGCGCGGGACATTACCGACATTTTCGAGTCGATGACCGCAGTCCCGAGGGGCCAATCATTTGCATGGATGGCCACCAATGGTCGCTGACGGCCACTTGAAGTTAGGCTGACCGGGCAGGCCTGGCAAACCGGGCAGGCCAGGCAGGTGGCCTGCCCCTATCAGGCTCAAATGTCGTCCAACAAGGCGTAGGGCAGAGGCAAGGCGGCCAGCGCCGGACCCTCTGCCGCCCCCGCATGCCAGCCGCTGGCCAGGCTGTCGAGCGTGCCACTGACCAGCGCGTCCCAGCCACTGCCGTCTGGGCGCGGCGCACACTGCACCACCGTGGCGCAGGGTTGATCGGGGTCTGCGGGGGTGTACACATCCTGCCCGGCGACCAAGGCGACTGGGCTGAACGCGCGGGCCATGCGGCGCTTGAGCGTGCCCCGAAACTGGCTGCGGGCCACGACCTCTTGGCCGGGGTAGCAGCCTTTTTTGAAATTCACGCCGCCCACCGACTCGCAGTTGAGCATTTGCGGCACAAACGCCTCAAACAAGGGCTGCGTCACGAAAGGCACGCCGCTGAGCACGCTGGCCCAGGCCCACAGTTCGGGCGTGACAGACGGGGCTTCGGGTGCGGCTTCGCCCACAGGTGCGATCCAGCAGGCGCGGGGGACTGCGGAGCGTGGCCATGGAGCAAAGTCGATCACGGCCGGGTACAGCGCCACCGCATGGCCGCCGTGGCTGGGCGTCGTTTGCCAAGGGAGTGTGTCGCTGCCACCGAACACGGACCGTGCGCTGTCACCCAACAGGCCGCGCAACTGCCACTGTGCGCTGGCGTCGCTGAGTTGCACCTTGGCGCGCATCACGAACATCGACAGGCGCTTGTGCGTCTGGGCCAGCAGGTCTTGCGGCAGGATCAGGAGCACGGTGTCGGGGGCGGTTTTGACCACCACCATGCTGGCCTGCATGCGGCCTTTGGCGTTGCAAAATGCGGCCAAACGGGCTTGGCCCACGGGCAGCAGCAACACGTCGTTGCTCAGTTGGTTGTGCAAAAAATGGGCCGCGTCCTCACCCTGCGCTTGGATCACGCCCAGTTGGGGCAGGGCGCAAGTGCCGTCGAGCAGGGCCATCGGGTCGGTGGTGTGGTTCATGGTGACAAAAGCTGTGGCAGGGCCATCAAAGCGCAAAACAGGGCCTGAATTATCATCCGCGCTTGGGATTCAAGTTTGGACAAGGACATCGCCGTGATCAAAAGCTGGTTGAAGTGGCTCACGGGCATGCTGGTCATGGTGCTCGTCGTTGGGCTGGTGTTGGTGGCAGCGGCCTTTTGGTGGATTCACCAACCCTTGTCGAACGGGACGCGCACACTGGACTTGTCCATCGAACCGGGCACCTCCCCGAAAGCCGTGGCGCAGCAGGTGGCCGAAGCCCAGGTGGCGGCAGGCGCCTGCGTCTCACCCACTTTGCTTTACGCTTGGTTTCGCGTGTCTGGCCAGTCGCGCCAGATGCGGGCAGGCAGCTACGAAATCGCTCCCGGCACCACGCCCCTGCGCCTGCTGAACATGCTGGTGCGCGGCGAAGAAAGCCTGCGCACCCTGACCCTGGTGGAAGGCTGGAACTGGCGGCAAGTCAAGCAAGCGCTGGCCAAGGCCGAGCACCTCAAGCCCGACAGCCGAGCCCTCAGCGACAGCGAATTGATGGCCCAATTGGGACGCCCCGGTGTGGCCCCCGAGGGGCGGTTTTATCCCGACACCTACAGCTACGCCAAGGGCGCGAGCGATCTGGCGCTGTTGCAGCGTGCCCTCAAGTCCATGGACACGCACCTGCAACAAGCGTGGGCCACGCGCCAGCCAACAGCCTCGCTCAAGTCGCCCGAAGACGCTTTGATACTGGCCAGCATCGTCGAAAAAGAAACCGGCAAAGGCGCTGACCGGGCCATGATCTCCGGGGTGTTTCACAACCGGCTGCGCGTGGGCATGCTGCTGCAAACCGACCCGACCGTGATTTATGGTTTGGGCGAAGCCTTTGACGGCAACTTGCGCCGAGCCGACTTGCGCGCCGACACCCCGTGGAACACCTACACCCGGGCGGGCTTGCCGCCCACCCCCATCGCCATGCCGGGCAAAGCCGCACTGCAAGCCGCTGTGCAGCCCGCCGCCACGACGGCGCTGTATTTTGTGGCCAAGGGCGACGGCAGCAGCCACTTCAGCAGCTCCTTGGACGAACACAACCGAGCGGTCAACCGCTACCAGCGGGGGCTTAAAACACCGGATTGATGTGGGTAGATGGCCATGCCTTGGCCATCGACAAGCCTGCGACAATGCGGGCTTGGAGTTTTTTAGCCATGAAGCACGGACTTTTCATCAGTTTTGAGGGCATCGACGGTGCCGGCAAGTCCACCCACATTGAGGGG
>JAHECM010000223.1 GCA_024641725.1 Limnohabitans sp.
CGCACAGCCACCGTCGGCAAAAATTGCTCCAGTTGAATTTGGTTTTCACCCACCACGGGCCGATCTCCCATCATGCTGGCCAGCGCCACGTCGTGCCCCATGCGCATCGACAGGGCTTCCAACAAGCCCACAGACAGCAGCTTGATGCGCAGATACAAACGTGCCACTTCCAGATTGCGCTGGGTCAGTGACAGACGCCGCTGGTGTTCAGCCTCTGAGGGCTCGGCACCAAAACGGCGAAACACCACGCCCGGCTGGAGGAAACCAAGAAAGCCCTCCATCTTCTGCAAAGAGACCCGGTAGCCCTGCACCGTATAGGTGTTGGCATTGAGCAAGTCGTGGTTGGTTTCAGGAATCAAATTCCAAGTGTTGTTCAAAAACTCAGCCGGGTCTTCACTGGCAAAGTTGTCGATGTCACGGTTGGCCAAACGCACGCACATCTCCACCGTCTGCCCGATGCTGGCTGCATCGAAGCCGAGTTGCATGCGCTCGTTCACCACCAACAAACGCGCCTGCAGTTGCTCTGAACAGTCTTGCCCTTGAGCCGATGGACCTCGAAACGGAACCGTGGCCTCGATGCAGGCTGCAATTTGCGTCAACGCCGCCACAGGCAGCAGCGGCTGCAAAATGCGCACCGCGGCCAGCGCACTCAAAAACTCGTTTTGTCCCGCAAAGGGCGAAAGTTTGTGCCCGACTTGAAAACCGAACAAGGTCAGCAGCATCTCAAAGAGCGGGTCCACCACCCCGGGCACCGGTTCGATCACCAGGGTCTGCCCCACTTCGCGCACGCAGGGCGAAATGTGACGCGAGAGATTCACATGGATGCCTTGATCGACCTGAACGTACACCAAGTCATGGAACAGTGCCGCAATGACCTCCACCGGTCCACCGCCATGGCCCACATCAAAAATATGGCCCGGCGTATGAAAGGAGCGCCAAGGCCCCGTCATGGATCGGATGATCAGCTCGGCCGTGTCCACCAACACAGGGGACTGGGCGTCGCCCCCCAGAGCGGCGACAGACACTTGGAGCTGCTGTAAGCACTTGGCTTGGTATTCGGCTTGATCCATGGGTGCCAGACTCGGAATGTAATAAGTCATTTTATTGTCCAATTTTGATGAATTTTCCATCAAAAAAGGAATATTCGAGCTTTATGGTCCCGTACAGTCCCTTTGAGCACCCCCAGACCGCTTCAGCCCTTTTTGGCCACCAGCGTCAAGATGTCGTAGCTGGCCACCACTTCGCCGTCCTGGTTGGTGACTTCCACGTCCCAAGCGACCACGCCTTGGCCCACGCCATGGGCGTCTTTCTTGTTGCGGTCGATCTTGCGTTTGGCCGTGAGGCGGGCGCGGATGGTGTCGCCAATGCCCACGGGCTTAACAAAGCGCAGGGTATCGAGACCATAGTTGGCCAGCACCGGGCCGGGCGCGGGCGACACAAACAAACCCGCCGCAGCCGACAACACAAAATAACCGTGCGCGATGCGCTTGCCAAAGGGCGAATCCTTGGCCGCGATCTCGTCAAAGTGCATGTAGAAATAGTCACCCGACAGGCCGCCAAAAGCGACGATGTCGGCCTCGCCCACGGTGCGACGGTGGGTCAGCAGGCTCTCGCCAATCTGCAAGTCCTCAAAGTGACGGCGGAAGGGGTGCACCTCGGTTTCGATCAGCTTGGCACCGCGCATGTACTCGCCCGTGACGGCAGCGATCATGGTGGGCGAGCCCTGCAACGCAGTGCGCTGCAGCAAGTGTTTGACGGCGCGAATGCCGCCCAACTCTTCGCCGCCACCGGCGCGGCCCGGGCCACCGTGTTTGAGCGGGGGCAGTGGCGAGCCGTGGCCGGTGGACTCGACCGCAGACTCACGGTCCAAGATGTGCAAGCGGCCATGCAAGGCGGCGGCCACCGGGATCATGCGTGCAGCAGTTTGCGGGTCTTTGGTGACCAGGGTGCCCACCAGACTGCCTTGGCCACGGGCGGCCAGTTGCAGCGCTTCGTCGATGCCGTCGTAGGGCATCAGCGTGCTCACGGGGCCAAAGGCTTCGATGTCGTGCACGCTGTCGGTCTGCAAGGGCTTTTGGCACAGCAGCAAAGTGGGCTGGAAGAACGCGCCATTGGCGACGCCCTCACCCACTGGCGAGAAGCCAGCACCGCCGCCGAACACCAGCTCGGCGCTTTGGCACAGCAAGGCCACGCGCTCGGCCACATCGGCCTGCTGGGCGTGCGAGGCCAGTGCGCCCATCTTCACGCCTTCGACCGACGGATCGCCCACCACCACTTTGGCCAAGCGAGCCTTGAGCTTTTCTGCCACCGCATCGAGGTGCTGGCGCGGCACGATGGCGCGGCGGATCGCGGTGCACTTTTGGCCCGCTTTGACGGTCATCTCTCGGGCGACTTCTTTCACGAAGAGGTCAAACTCTTCGTCGTCGGGCGTCACATCGGGCGCGAGGATGGCGCAGTTGAGCGAGTCCGCCTCGGCATTGAAAGGGATGCTGTGCTTGACCACATTGGGGTGCACACGCAGCATGGCGGCGGTGTCAGCGGAGCCAGTGAAAGTGACCACGTCTTGGCCGTTCAGCCTGTCGAGCAAATCGCCCGTGGAGCCAATCACCAACTGCAAAGCGCCTGCCGGCAAGATGCCCGATTGTTCGACCAATCGCACCATGGCTTCGGTCAGGTAGCTGGTGGACGAAGCGGGTTTGCCGATGCAGGGCATGCCCGCCAAAAAGCTGGGGGCGAACTTTTCAAGCAAGCCCCAGATGGGAAAGTTGAAGGCGTTGATGTGCACCGCAATGCCACCGCGCGGCACCAAGATGTGCGTGCCCGCAAAACCGCCCTTTTTCCCCAGCGCAAAGGCCGGGCCTTCGTGGATCAGGTTGCCGCTGGGCAATTCGTTGCTGCCCATGCCCGCGTAGGCGAACAGCGTGCCCGCGCCGCCCTCGATGTCCACCCAACTGTCTGCGCGGGTGGCGCCGGTGTGGGCCGAAATGGCGTAGAGCTGTTCTTTGTGCTCGCCCAGGTACTTGGCCAAGGCTTTCAGGCGCTGGGCACGCTCCTGAAAATCGAGCTTGAGCAAATTGGGCAGGCCCACCGTGCGGGCGTGGTGCACCGC
>JAHECM010000225.1 GCA_024641725.1 Limnohabitans sp.
CTTCGCTGGCCATGCGGATCAAGCGGCGCGCCATGTAACGCGGGTCTGCACCACCGTCGAGCATGCGCACGAACCAATACAGTGCCGCATCAGGGTCGGAGCCGCGCACCGATTTGTGCAGCGCGCTGATGGTGTCGTAGAACTGTTCGCCGCCTTTGTCGTAGCGGCGCATGCGCTCGCCCAAGACCTTGAGCAGCCAGACATCGGTGACGGGGTCGATTTTTTCCTGGCCTGCGGCCATGGACAAGGTTTCCAGTGTGTTGAGCAAGCGCCGCGCGTCGCCATCGGCATAGGTCAGCAATCGCTGCATGGCATCGGCCTGCAGCGCAGGCACAGCTTGGATGGCTTGGGCGCGCTCGACGATTTGGCGCAAATCCTCTTCGTTCAGCGACTGCAGCACATACACGGCTGCGCGAGAGAGCAAGGCCGAGTTGACCTCGAAGGAGGGGTTTTCGGTGGTCGCGCCAATGAAGGTGAACAGCCCACTTTCGACATGCGGCAAAAACGCGTCTTGCTGGCTTTTGTTGAAGCGGTGCACCTCGTCAACGAACACGATGGTGCGCTGTGCCTGCAGGCCCTCGCGTGCGGCCTGCGCTTTGTCGACCGCCTCGCGGATGTCTTTGACCCCACCCAACACCGCACTGATGCTGATGAACTGGGCGTCGAAGGCGTCGGCCATGAGCCGCGCGATGGTGGTTTTGCCCACGCCCGGCGGGCCCCACAAAATACAGCTGTGCGGCTGCCCGGACTCAAAGGCAAAACGCAAGGCCATGCCCTCGCCCAAGATGTGCTGTTGGCCAATCACCTCGGCCAAGGTGCGCGGGCGCAGGCGCTCAGCCAGTGGCACATGGGCGGCATTGGCCGCTGAACGTGGCGAGAACGTGGTAGCAGCCATGCGAATTCAGCGCTCGAACCCGTCATGGACGGATCACCGCCACCCCAGCAGGGGGCCGAAAGACAAAGGTGTCGGCCGGCAAATTCGGGTTGATCTCCCACCCAGCAAAGGTCAACACCGAGCGCTGGCCCAGGTTGTCCATCACGTCCAGCACCGCCAGCTCCGGGCCCTTGCCCGAGGGCCGCAGCCCGGCCAACACCGACTGAATGACCCCATCTGTGGCTTTGGGAGTGGCGCGCACCCACTGCAGACCTTCTCGCGGGGACTCGGCACCCAATTTGAAATCGTTGTGCAAAGCCTGTATGTCGGCCGCTGAAGTCAACAAGGCCACCGGTGTGGCGCCCAGCACTTGGGCCTGAGGGCGGGCGGTGACTTGGTTCAGGTCCACGTCGTGCAACCACAAGGTTTGGCCATCGGCCACCAAGGTTTGCACAAATGGTTTTTGATACACAAAGCGAAAACGCCCTGGGCGTTGGAACTCCAGCGTGCCGCTGGATGTTTTGCTGCGCGGTGCCTGCCCCGCACGGGGCGTGCTGGTCACCACCTGGGTGAACTGGGCCCGGCCACTGCGCACCTGCCGCATGAACTGGGCCAACAAGTCGAGCCCCTCGGGCGCGGTGGCAGGGGTTTGCGCCCCAACCCAGCCCGTTCCAGCAAGCAGCACACCGGCCAAAAACAAGCGCCTGGAAGTCTTCAAAGGCTCACTCCGCACGCGCTGGCACCAAAATTTCACGTTGACCGCTGCCGCTCATGGCACTCACCAATCCGGCTTTTTCCATGTCTTCGACCAAACGGGCCGCACGGTTGTAGCCAATCTTCAAGTGGCGCTGCACCAGCGAGATGCTGGCCTTGCGGTTTTTCAGCACCACTTCGACCGCTTGGTCGTACATCGGGTCTTTTTCAGCGCTGTCGCCCTCGCCCAGCATGCCACCATCGTCGTCCACCGTGCCACCCTCGAGCACGCCCTCGATGTAGTCGGGCTCACCCTGGCTCTTGAGGTAGTTGACCACGCGGTGGACTTCTTCGTCACTCACAAAAGCGCCATGCACCCGCACCGGAAACCCCGTGCCGCTGGCCATGTAGAGCATGTCGCCCATGCCCAGCAGGGCCTCTGCGCCCATCTGGTCCAAGATGGTGCGGCTGTCGATTTTGGAGCCCACCGAGAAAGCAATCCGCGTCGGGATGTTGGCCTTGATCAGGCCCGTGATCACGTCCACGCTGGGGCGCTGGGTGGCCAAGATCAAATGGATACCCGCCGCACGGGCTTTTTGGGCCAAGCGGGCAATCAGCTCTTCGATCTTCTTGCCCACCACCATCATCAAGTCGGCCAGCTCGTCGATCACCACCACAATGTGCGGCAAGCGCTTGAGCGGCTCGGGGTCGTCGGGTGTCAGGCTGAAGGGGTTGTAGATGAACTCCTCGCGGGCCGTGGCTTCGTCGATTTTGACGTTGTAACCGGCCAGGTTGCGCACACCCATTTTGGACATGAGCTTGTAGCGTTTCTCCATCTCGGCCACGCACCAGTTCAGGCCGTGCGCGGCTTGGCGCATGTCGGTCACCACGGGAGCCAACAGGTGCGGAATGCCCTCATAGACCGACATCTCCAGCATCTTGGGGTCGATCATCAAGAGGCGCACATCGCGGGCCTCGGCCTTGTAAAGCAGCGACAAAATCATGGCATTGATGCCCACAGACTTGCCCGAGCCCGTGGTGCCCGCCACCAAGACATGGGGCATCTTGGCCAAATCGGCCACGATGGGGTTGCCAACGATGTCTTTGCCCAGCCCCATGGTCAGCATGGACTTGGCCTCGTGGTAGACCTGAGAGCCCAAAATTTCGCTGAGCTTGATGGACTGGCGCTTGGCGTTGGGCAGTTCCAAGGCCATGTAATTTTTGCCGGGAATGGTTTCGATCACACGGATCGACACCAGACTGAGCGAGCGCGCCAAGTCTTTGGCCAGATTCACCACCTGAGAGCCTTTGACGCCGGTGGCGGGCTCGATTTCGTAGCGGGTGATCACCGGGCCAGGGGCCGCAGCCACCACTCGAACTTCCACCCCAAAGTCTTTGAGCTTTTTCTCAATCAAGCGACTGGTCATCTCCAGGGTCTCGTGCGAGACCGTTTCTTGGCGCAGCGTCACGGCGTCGAGCAGATCCACCTGCGGCAGCTTGCTGTCAGGCAACTCGTTGAACAGCGGTTTTTGCTTT
>JAHECM010000230.1 GCA_024641725.1 Limnohabitans sp.
TGGGCGGCGTTGGCCGCTTCGCGCACCAAGTCCAGCTCGTCGTTGAGGTATTTGTCGAACTCGGCCACCACCTCGCGGGGTTTGAGGCGTTTGCCGTCGGCGCTCAAGCGCTCGACCCAAACCGCCATCCAGCGCATGAGGCTCAGGTCTTTTTGGATGACGGGCAGCATGCCCGGGCGCAGCACTTTGACGGCGACTTCGCGCAACTGGCCCGATTTGTCGCGCAAGCGGGCAAAGTGCACCTGGGCGATGGAGGCGCTGGCCACGGGCTCGCGCTCGAAGTTTTCAAAAATCTCGTCCACCGGCCGGTGAAATGCCCGCTCGATCGTGGCCACAGCCACCGCTGAGCTGAAGGGGGGCACGCGGTCTTGCAACTTGGCCAGCTCCTCGGCAATGTCCAGCGGCAGCAAATCGCGGCGGGTGGACAGCACTTGGCCGAACTTCACAAAGATCGGGCCCAGCCGCTCCAGCGCTTCGCGCAGGCGCTCGGCACGCGGGGCACGCAAGTCGCGCCCGACCGACAGCACCCGCGCCAACAGGCGAATCCACGGCTTTTGGAAGCTGTTCAAAACCAGCTCGTCCAGGCCATAGCGCAGGACGATGAAGACGATGAACAAACCGCGAGTGGTGCGGCTCATGAAGGGGCCCCCACCGACGTGCTGGTCGCGCGTTGGGCCACAAAAGCACGCAAAGCCTGCATGGCCTTGGCTGCGAACTGCGCCAGCGTGTGCGCGGGCGCGTCGCCAAGCAGGCGAGCCAAGTCTTCTTCAGCGTCCCAACGCACATGGTCGATCAGCCAGTTCACCTCGGCGGCCAGCTGCACATCGCCTTCGATGTGGACTTTGGGCTTGTCACCCCGCGCCAGTGCGGAGACGATGTCCACCGGCGAGGACTGCGTGGCGGTCAGGCGCAGGTCAAAGCCCTCAAAAGCGCCGCGCTCCAGCAGCCCCGCAGCGGTGGGCTGCAGCTGCAACTTCATGGCTTGCCAGACGATCTCGATGCGCTGGCCCTTTTGGCGTGCCAGCCGCTGCGTGGCCTGAGGCTCACTGGCCAGCACATGGTTGAGGAACAAAACCAAACGGTTGAGCGTTTCGTCCACCACCCACTCAGGGGGCTGAAAATTGGACGTCAACTGCTGGGCCACTTGGGCGGCCATGTCGGGGATCGCCTGAGCGGCCCAAGAAAAAGGGGACTGTGTTGCCATAGTCCCCGATTATTCCCGAAACAAGCGCCCTCCCGGGCACCCCGGGCTTAGTGCAAGGCTTGAACGCCCGCCACCAGCCAGCCGCTGCCGCCCTGCTTGGGCTTGCTCATGTTCCAAACTTCGCGGAACGGGCTGGGGCCAGCCGATGCGTCCTCGCGGATCATGCCGTTGAACTCGACGCTGGCCATGTAGGCGTCCGCCTGCTCTTCGATGCCCAAGAGCTGTGCTTCGAGCATGACCACCTCGGTCTTGTTGGGCTGACCGGGGAACTGGCTCTCACGTTCGGCCAACTGGCTGCGGATTTCGTCCAACATGCCGTCCGTCATCATGGTGCGCAAGCTGTTGATGTCCGAGCGATCCCAGGCGTCTTGCAAGGTGATGAAGTTGCGCTTGGCAGCCTCCACAAAACCCGTCACGTCAAAGTCAGCCGGCACCCCCCAGCCTTGTTGGCCTTGCAGGGCCGAGCCGATCATGGAGCCGGTCTGCACGGGCGCGGCGCTGTCAAAGTGCGCGCTGTTCGCCTCCCAGGGGCGCGCCGAAGCGTCGTTACCGACTTTTTCGGGGTTGTATTGCTTGAAGGAGGCCGGTTGGTCAGCCGAGGTGCCCGCACCTTGATAAGCCAAGCCACCCGCAGGGGCGGCACCAGCGGCCTTGCGGCGCATGAACATGCCGATCAGCGCCAGCGCGGCCATGCCTGCCAGCATGAACATCAGCACGTTGCCAAAGGCTTCACCCATGCCCAAGGAATGCGCCAACCAGGCCAACCCCAAGCCCGCAGCCAAACCACCGAGCATGGCGCCCCAAGGCTTCTTGGGAGCCGCCGCCGGGGCGACTGCTGGCTTGGCGGCTGTGGGCGCAGCCTGTTGCGCGGGCGCAGCAGGCTGCTGAGGGCGCACGGCCTCGCGTTGCGTCACTTGGTTGGATTGCTGGCCGATGGACTTGCCACCGCCCATGCGCCGAGCGGCTTCTGCATTCAGACTGCCCAAGGCCAAAACGCCTGCAAGCAAAAGAGTCAAGAACTTGTTCACGGTGTCTCCAATGACTGGAAAAAATCACAAATCCGGCATCAACACTTGATCCCGGCATGCAAGGCTACCACCCCGGCCGACAAATTGTGAAAGTCCACATGGCCAAATCCGCTGTTTTTCATAAGGGTTTTCAGCGCTTCTTGGTCCGGATGCATGCGAATGGACTCCGCCAAGTAGCGGTAGCTGTCGGCGTCCCCGGCCACCAGCTTGCCCATGTGCGGCAGAATTTTGAAGCTGTACCAGTCGTAGAGCTTCTCCAGCGGTTTCGCGACTTTGGAAAACTCCAAAACCAACAATTTGCCACCCGGCTTGAGCACGCGGCACATTTCTTTGAGCGCCGCGTCCTTGTGCGTCATGTTGCGCAGGCCAAAGGCCACACTGACCACATTGAAATGGTTGTCCGGAAAAGGCAGTTTTTCGGCGTCGCACACCAAGGTGGGCAGGGTCATGCCGTGGTCCAGCAAGCGGTCGCGGCCGGTGCTGAGCATGGCCTCGTTGATGTCGGTGTGCACCACGCGGCCCGTGGCCCCGACTTTTTTGGCAAACGCCATCGACAAGTCGCCCGTGCCACCCGCGATGTCCAGCACCTGGTCGCCCTCTTTGAGGTTGGCCACCTGCACGGTGTAAGCCTTCCACACGCGGTGCAGCCCCATGGACATGAGGTCGTTCATCACGTCGTATTTGGAGGCCACGGAGTCAAACACGCCTCGCACGTGCTTGGCTTTGTCTTGTTCGTCAACGGTTTTGAAACCGAAATGGGTGGTGCTCATCGCATCAACTTTCAATGGGAATGGCCGCAGCTGCTGCCCGCTTTGCTGGGCATGGGCGCGTCGCGGTCGGCGCCTGCGGCTTGCAGGCGCGCTTC
>JAHECM010000235.1 GCA_024641725.1 Limnohabitans sp.
CAAGCTGCGACAATTGTCCTATGGAAATCAACAACGCTTGCGTGGTCGCACTGACCTGGACGCTCAAAGACACCCTGGGTGAAACACTCGACACCTTGGACGAACCTGTGGAATTTTTGCTTGGCGGCAAAGACCTGCTGCCCAAGATCGAAGAAGCCCTGCAGGGCCACGAAAAAGGGGCCAAGGTCGATTTGCAGATCGAACCCGAAGACGCTTTTGGCGACTTCAACGACCAGCTGATTTTTTTAGAGCCCCTCAGCCTTTTCCCGAAAGGGCTGGAAGAAGGCCTGACGATCGAGGGCAGCGCCCTGCCTGCGGGCACCCACCCCGACGCGCCGCGCAATGTGCTCTACACCGTGACCGAAATCTACCCCGAGCACGTGGTGCTGGACGGCAACCACCCGCTGGCGGGCATTGCCATTCGCCTGCACCTGAAGGTTGAAGCGGTGCGCGAAGCCACCGAAGAAGAAATTGGCCGAGGCACGTGCGGCACGGGCTTTTTCAAGATCGAAGTGGGCGACGAAGGCCTGCCGACAGGCCCCACGCTGCACTGAGCTTATTGCTTGCCGGTCGAGCCGTAACCGCCCTCGCCGCGCTCGGTGGCCTCCCCAAACTCGCTCACCACACGGAACTGCGCCTGTACCACAGGCACGATGACCATTTGCGCAATGCGCTCCATCGGCTCGATGGCGAAGGCCACGTCGCTGCGGTTCCAGCAACTGACCATGAGCTGGCCTTGGTAATCGCTGTCGATCAAACCCACCAAATTGCCCAGCACGATGCCGTGCTTGTGACCCAAGCCCGAGCGCGGCAGCAGCATGGCCGCAAAACTCGGGTCATTCAGGTGGATCGCCATGCCCGTGGGCACCAGTTGCCAAGCGTTGGGCGCCAGCGTCAGGGGGGCGTCTAGGCAAGCCCGCAAGTCCAACCCGGCACTGCCAGGTGTGGCGTAAGCGGGCATTTGCGCGGCGATGCGCGCATCCAAAATTTTGACGTCAATGTTCATGGGCTTCGTTCAAGGTGTGCCCGCCAGGCGGCGAGCGATGTCTTCAATGAGTTGGGTGGCCAGCACCTGCTTGCTGGCATGCGGCAGTTCGCGTGCGCCCTGCGCGTCCACCAGCAGCAAGGCGTTGTCATCTTGGCCGAACGTGGCCGGGCCGATGTTGCCCACCAGCAGCGGCACGCCTTTGCGCAGACGCTTGGCGGTGGCGTGCGCCAGCAGGTCGTGGCTTTCTGCGGCAAAGCCCACACACAACAGATCGCCGTTTTGCGCCGAAGGAGACTGGGCCACGGTGGCCAAGATGTCAGGGTTTTCGACAAAACCCAGCTCAGGTGCCTGTCCTGAGCCGTCTTTTTTGATTTTCTGGTCGGCCGCGTTGGCCGGACGCCAGTCCGCCACCGCAGCGGTGGCGACAAATACGCCCCGACTGGGCACCTGCGCCAGCACCGCTTGCAGCATGTCGCGGGCCGAGCGCACATCCACGCGTTTGACGCCCCGGGGGGTGGCGAGGCTCACCGGTCCGGCCACCAGCGTCACATCGGCACCGGCCATGCGGGCCGCACGCGCCACCGCAAAGCCCATCTTGCCGCTCGACAAATTGGTGATGCCGCGCACCGGATCAATCGCTTCGTAGGTGGGGCCAGCTGTCACCAGCACTTTCTGGCCCGCCAGCCGTTGGGGGCTGAAAAATGCTTGCAAGTCTTCCAAAATCTCTTCGGCTTCGAGCATGCGGCCATCGCCCGTTTCGCCGCAAGCCTGGTCGCCCTGCCCCACGTCCAGCACATGGATGCCATCGGCCTTGAGCTGCGCCACGTTGCGCTGGGTGGCGGGGTTTTGCCACATCTCGCGGTTCATGGCCGGGGCCACGATCAAGGGCACCTTGTCGATGGGCCGCGCCAAGCACATGAGGCTCAGCAGCTCGTCCGCCCCACCGTGCAGCAGTTTGGACAAAAAGTCGGCACTGGCCGGGGCCACCACAATGGCATCGGCTTCGCGGCTCAGGTTGATATGGGCCATGTTGTTGCCCTCGCGTGCGTCCCACTGCGAGGTGTAGACGGGCCGGCCCGACAAGGCTTGCATCGTCACCGCCGTCATGAAATGCTCGGCGGCCTCGGTCATCACCACCTGCACCGTGACGCCCGCTTTGACCAAGGCGCGGCAGAGTTCTGCGGATTTGTAAGCCGCAATGCCCCCGGACAAGCCCAGAACGATGTGTTTTCCAGCCAATGTGCTCATGGCGGGGAATGTAGCAGAGAGCGACTGTCTATAATCACGATTTCCACCTACCGGGGGCTGAAGGCTCCCGTCTTGGACATGACCAAATTCGTCTTCGTCACTGGCGGTGTGGTGTCTTCCCTGGGCAAGGGAATCGCCTCCGCCTCTTTGGCCGCTTTGCTTGAATCGCGCGGCCTGTCTGTCACCCTCATCAAGCTCGACCCCTACCTCAACGTCGATCCGGGCACCATGAGCCCGATCCAGCACGGCGAAGTGTTTGTCACCGACGACGGCGCCGAAACCGACCTGGACTTGGGCCACTACGAGCGCTTCATCAACACCCGGATGAAGAAGGCCAACAACTTCACCACCGGCCAGATCTACAAAAGCGTGCTCGAAAAAGAGCGCCGTGGCGACTACCTGGGCAAGACCGTGCAGGTTATCCCCCACGTCACCAACGAGATCCAAGACTTCGTCAAGCGCGGCGCGGGCTATGGCACGCCCGAAGGCGTTGATGTGGCCATCGTCGAGATTGGCGGCACCGTGGGTGACATCGAGTCCCTGCCGTTTTTGGAAGCCGTGCGCCAGCTCAGCCTGCGATTGGGGCCCAACAACACCGCCTTTGTGCACCTGACTTACCTGCCTTGGATCGCCACGGCGGGCGAGCTCAAGACCAAACCCACCCAGCACACGGTGCAAAAGCTGCGCGAAATCGGTATCCAGCCCGACGCCCTGCTGTGCCGCGCGGACCGCTACATTCCTGACGACGAGCGCGACAAGATTTCGCTGTTCACCAACGTGCAAAGCTGGGGCGTGATCTCCATGCCCGACGTGGACACCATCTACAAAGTGCCCCGCGTGCTGCACGAGCAAGGC
>JAHECM010000242.1 GCA_024641725.1 Limnohabitans sp.
AGCGCCTGAGCTAGTGAACTAACTCAGGCGCTTTTCATCTGGAGAGACGATTACTTACGCAGGCCAAGCTTGGCGATCAGCGCAACGTAACGGTCAGCATCACGGGACTTGAGGTAGTCCAACAGCTTGCGGCGACGGCTCACCATGCGCAGCAGGCCGCGGCGACCGTGGTGGTCTTTGGCGTGTGTTTTGAAGTGGGGGGTCAGCTCGTTGATGCGGGCTGTCAGCAGGGCCACTTGGACTTCTGGGGACCCAGTGTCATTGGCAGCGCGTGCATTGGCCTTGACGACCTCGGCTTTGATTGAAGATGCAATCATGTTTTTTTTCCTTGTTTTTCGCCAGCACCCGAGGGCACAAAAGCGTTGTTGTTGACTTGCGCTGGCGGCTGGAAGTGCTGACAGCGTGCGCCTTGCACCGTGCAAAGCCTTGCGATTATAGCCCGAAACGAAGCTTTTCTAATGCCAAGCCGATCACGTCCGACCCATCACCGCGCGCGCCAAGCCGACCAGGTCAGCGCCAGGCCGGTCAGGGCAAAGGCTGTGAAGGCGACAAAGGACCAGTTGGCGATGGAGCCGCCCAGAAAAGTCCAGTCCACCTTGGTGCAGTCCCCGCTGCCTTTGAAAATCATGGGGAGCGCGCGCTGAATTGGAAAATTCTCCACCATGCCGTAAAAATCCCGGCCGCAACTCACCACCTCGGGGGGGTACCACTGCAGCCAGCTTTGACGGGCTGCCGTGAAAGCGCCAAAACCGGCCATGAACGCCATCAGCGCCGCGCAGCTCGCCAAGCCCAAGGGGCGCGTCAGCCGAGAGCCCCCCCAAGCGATCACGGCCACGCCGATCAGGGCGTAACGTTGCACGATGCACATGGGGCAAGGGTTGAGCCCTACCCCATGCTGCAAATACAAACCAAACGCGAGCATGGCCAAGCACGCCAGCGCCAGCCACGCCAACACGCGCTGAGCGGACAGGTCAAGGAAAGCAAAACGAACAGTGGAGGTCAATTCAGGACTCGGTCAAAAATCGGCACAGCGCAAGGTTTGCAACCGCAAACCCCTTGACGACACACCTGGTGGTTCGATTGTGCCGCAGGTGCTTGGACCGATGTCAGCGCCCGACCCACAGCGCCCGGCCCACGGCCCCGTCAAACCAGGGGCTAAAAAACCGCTTCAGACCTGCTGCGGCGCAAACGCATCCCAGGCAGCCAGCGCCTCGGCGGTGTACATCAGGGCCGGGCCGCCCCCCATGTAAACGCAGACGCTGAGCATCTCCTCCAGCTCAGCACGGGTGCAGCCCAAACGGCGCAGCGCCTTGACATGAAATCCAATGCAGCCCGAGCAGTGCTGGGTGATGCCAATTGCCAGCGCAATCAATTCCTTGTGTTTTTCGCTGACCGCGCCTTCGGCCATGGCGGCCTTGGCCAATTGGCCAAAGCCTTGCATGGCCTCAGGCTGGCTTTTGCGCAAGCTGCCCAAAGACTGGTTGATGTTCTGGATCAGTGTGGGATGGTCAAAGGTACTCATGGTGTTTCCGATTCAATCATTCAAGCCATCAAAGGCGGTCAATGGGCAGGCCGCATTGCATCGAGACCGCCCCGGCGGATCCGCCGTTGCTGACCTGCTGGTAGCCCATTTGCTGCATGAAACTGCACGCCATGCCCGAGCGCCCGCCCGAAGCGCAGCACAAGATCACCGGCGATGATTTGTCAGGCACTTGGGCTGCGATGGTTTCGGCAAATCGGTCCAGTGGAATGTTGACCGAGCCGCGCACATGGCCGCCGGCAAACTCGCCAGGCGAGCGCACGTCAATGATCAACGGTGCGATGGAACTTGTGTGTGACATGGTGCCAATCCTTCAAAAAGGGGATTATTTTTCAAGCCGGAAGATGCCCAGCGCCTTGAGCACGTATTTTTCGTACACCGGCTCCGAGTTGCCGCTCTTCATCTTGCTGAGGAAGTATTTTTCAAACGCGATTTTGGCCAAATGCACCCATTTGCCCTTTTTGAACCAGTTCACATTGCGTGGCGGAATTTGCGGCAAAGCCACAAAGGCGGCACCGGTGTCTCCCATGTCGGCCAGACAGATGGCGTTCCAAGTGCCTTTGGCCGTGGCGGGTTGACCCGCCAAGTCGGAGGCGATGTTGTGCGCGATCGCTGTGACCATGGTCTCGATCATGTAGCCGGTTTTGGGCGCACCAGTGGCCACGGGGGTGGCCTCGACGGGCGGAATCGCCACACAAACGCCAGCCGCAAAAATGTTTTTGAATTTTTTGCTGCGCTGGTACTCGTCGATCAGCACAAAACCGCGTGGATTGCAGAGCTCGGGCACGGCGGCCACCGCCTCGATGCCCTTGAACGCGGGCAGCATCATCGACAACTTGAAGGGCACTTCGTGCTCCTTGTAGGTGTTGCCCAAGCCGTCCACCTCGGTCACAAACATCTTGCCCGCTTCCACCTTGGTGGTTTTGGCGTTGGTGATCCATTTGATGTCGTTGTTGCGGAACTCGCTCTCCAACATGGACTTACTGTCGCCCACCCCTCCCAGGCCAAGGTGCCCGATGTAGGGCTCGCTGGTGACGTAGGTCATGGGCACTTTGTGGCGCATTTTGCGGCGGCGCAGGTCGGTGGCCAAGATGAAGGCGAACTCATAAGCAGGGCCAAAGCAGCTCGCTCCGGGCATGGCGCCGATCACCACGGGGCCGGGGTTTTCCAAAAACGCTTGGTAGTCTTTCCAGAACTGCTCCGCGTGGTCCACGGTGCACACAGAGTGCGTGTGGCCACCGTGCGGTCCAGCACCCGGGACTTCGTCAAAACTCAGTTTGGGGCCGGTGGTGATGACCAAATAGTCATACGCCATGACTTGACCATCGGCCAAAGTGATCGCATTGGCTTCGGCTTGGATGCTGGTCACAGGCTGGGCAATGAAGGCAATGCCCTTGCGCGCCAAGAGGGGCTCAATTTTGAGCGTGATGTCTTCACGCTTGCGCCAGTTGACGGCAATCCAAGGGTTGGACGGGGTGAACTGGAAGTAGTCCACCGCGCTGACGACGGTGATGGTGTGCTCTTTGC
>JAHECM010000078.1 GCA_024641725.1 Limnohabitans sp.
CGCAGCAGCACTGCGCCTGGGGCCAAACTGTGGTCAGCGGTGGAGGGGTCAATGGGCGTGGACAGCATGGGGCCCAATGTGCCAGAGCCCAGCCCGTCTTGATTTGATCCGCATCAAATGCAGCCCGATGTCCGCCCAATTGAGTGGCCCGCAGGCCAAGCGGTCACAGCACCAAGATCGCCCGAAAGTCGTTCACATTGGTGTGCGTCGGGCCGGTGACGACCAAGTCGCCCAGGGGCTCAAAAAAGCCATAGGCGTCGTTGCGCTGAAGATGCTCGGCCACTTTGCGGCCTTGCGCTGCTGAGCGCGCCAGCGTGTCAGGGCCCACGCGCGCACCGGCGTTGTCTTCAACACCGTCAATGCCATCGGTGTCAGCGGCCAGCGCCCACACACCCGCTTGCCCTTGCAGGGCTTGGGCCAGGCCCAAGCAAAATTCGCCCGCCCGCCCCCCGCGCCCACGCGGCGTGCCTGCAGGCTGGGCGCGCACGGTGACCGTGGTCTCGCCACCGCTCAAAATCACGCAGGGCTTATGGAAAGGGCCTTGCCCTTTGGCCGCAGCGCGGGCCAGCGCGGCATGCACTTTGCCCACCTCACGCGACTCGCCCTCGATCTCGTCGCTCAAGATGTAGGCGTTCAAGCCCAAGGCACGGGCGGCATCGGCCGCGGCCTCCAGCGATTGCTGGGGCGTAGCGATCATGTGCACCTCGTGGCCTGCGAATGCTGCACCGCCAGGCTTAGGGGTTTCGAGCGTGCCCTGGCTCAACGCGGCCTCGATGGGCGCGGGCAAATCGATGCCGTAACGCCGCACGATGGCCAACGCATCCGCGCAGCTGCTGGCGTCGGGCACGGTGGGGCCGCTGGCGATGATCGACGGGTCGTCGCCGGGCACATCGCTGATGGTGAGCGTGACCACACGCGCCGGTGCGCAGGCAGCGGCCAAGCGCCCGCCTTTGATGCGCGAGAGGTGCTTGCGCACACAGTTCATTTCGGCAATGTTGGCCCCGCTGAGCAACAACTGGCGGTTGATGGCTTGCTTGTCTTGCAGGCTCAAGCCCTCGGCGGGCAGTGTCAACAAGGCCGACCCCCCGCCCGAGATCAAACACAGCACCAAGTCATTGGCGGTCAAGCCTTGGGCCAATTGCACCATGCGCTCAGCCGCTTGCAGGCCTGCCGCGTCGGGCACCGGGTGCGCAGCTTCGACCACCTCGATGCGCTCGGGCAAGCCTGCCGGGCGGGGTGGCGTGTGGTGGTAGCGCGTGACTACCAAACCCGACAAAGGTTTGTCAGCGGGCCAAAGCGCCTCCACCGCTTGCGCCATCGCCCCCCCGGCTTTGCCGGCACCCAACACCAGCGTGCGGCCCATGGGCGGAGATGGCAAATGGGCTGCGGTGTTGTGCAGGGGCAAGGCGCGTTGCACCGCCGCGTCATACAGCTGGCGCAACACGGTTTGAGGGTCGGTCATGGCAAAAGTGTCTCGTCGGCAAAAACAAGCTACGAGGATAAAGCCATTCGGGTGACGCTCAATCGGCGTACACGCCTGCGGACTTGATGACCGGTGCCCACTTGGCCATCTCTGACAACACAAACGCCTTGTGTCCACCGGCTTCCACACGGTTGTCGGTGATGACCGAAGCCCCACCGGCCTCTTGCTTGCGAACGAACTCAGGGTCTTTGACGGCGGCTTTGAGGGCGTCGTTGAGCTTTTTCAACACCGCAGCCGGTGTGCCTTTGGGAGCGTAAAGCCCTTGCCAGATGGTGACACTGAAGTCTTTGAACCCGGCTTCTTGCAAAGTCGGCGTGTCCTTGAGCGCGGGCGAACTCAAGCGCGCAGGCGTGGTCACCGCAAACGACTTAACCCGCTTGCCTTCGATCTGGGCAATCGTTGTCGTGGTCTGATCGCACATCAGGTCGATTTGTCCACCAATCAGGTCGGTCATTGCAGGTGCTGTGCCTTTGTAAGGGATGGAGGTCATGTCCACTTTGAGCGTGGTCTGGAACAACATGCCGCACAGGTGCGAAGCCGAGCCCGGGCCCGCATTGCCGATGCTGATCTTGCCTTTGTTGGCGTTGATCCAGCTCACCAACTCAGGCAGGGTGTTGGCCGGCAAAGTTGGCCTGCCGATCACGTTCATGGGGTTCTCACTCACCAGGCCCAGGTACTCAAAGTCCTTTTCGACGTTGTAGGGCAAGTTGCGAAAGAACGAGGGCAGCGTGGCCTGCGCGATGTGGGTGAACAACAGCACATAGCCATCGTTGGAGGCCTTGGCCAGCTTGGCCACGCCGATAGAGCCCGAAGCGCCCGGCGCGTTGTCGACCACGATGCTTTGGCCGCCCAGCGCCTTGCTCATGGCTTGCGCCAAGTCTCGCGCTGCTTTGTCGGTGGGGCCGCCCGGGGCATAGGGCAGCACAAAGGAAATCGTCTTGCCCGGCAAGGGGTAGTCCTGCGCTGCCGCGCTAAAGCTGGTCAACACCGCTGCAGCACACGCCAAGGCCGTGGGCATATCACGTAAAAAGGAATGGGTCATGTTGTCTCCGTTTTCAGTTCGATCAAAGTGAGTCAAGCACCAGCAGTTCAGACCAGCGCCGCGCACACAGCTTGCGTCACATCCACGGTGCGGGCTGTCCCGCCCAGGTCACCGGTGTGCAGCGCCGGGTTGGCCGTGACGCTTTCGATCGCCTGCATCAAGCGCTGCGCGGCGGTCTGCTCGCCAATGTGCTCGAGCAGCATGACCACCGACCAAAAGGTGCCCACCGGGTTGGCCAAGCCCTTGCCCATGATGTCAAACGCCGAGCCGTGGATGGGCTCGAACATGCTGGGGTAGCGGCGCTCGGGGTCGATGTTGCCGGTGGGCGCGATGCCCAGACTGCCTGCGAGCGCTGCGGCCAGATCGCTCAAGATGTCGGCGTGCAAATTGGTGGCCACCAAGGTGTCCAGCGTGGCCGGGCGGTTGACCATGCGGGCGGTGGCGGCGTCCACCAGCTCTTTGTCCCAACGCACATCTGGGAATTCTTTGGACACTTGCAGCGCGATCTCGTCCCACATGACCATGGCGTGGCGTTGCGCATTGCTCTTGGTCACCACCGTGAGCAACTTGCGCGGGCGCGACTGGGCCAGCTTGAAGGCGTAACGCAAGATGCGCTCTACCCCGGCGCGGGTCATGATGGACACGTCGGTCGCCGCCTCAATGGGGTGACCCTGGTGCACGCGGCCGCCCACACCCGAGTACTCGCCTTCGGAGTTTTCGCGCACGATGACCCAGTCCAAATCTTGAGGCATGCAGCGCTTGAGCGGCGCGTCGATGCCGGGCAAGATGCGCGTGGGCCGCACATTGGCGTACTGGTCAAAGCCTTGGCAAATTTTGAGGCGCAGACCCCACAGCGTGATGTGGTCAGGAATGTCCGGGTCGCCCGCCGAGCCAAACAAAATGGCGTCTTTGCCCCGCAACGCATCCAAACCGTCGGCGGGCATCATCACGCCGTGCTGGCGGTAGTAATCACCGCCCCAGCCGAAGTTTTCAAACTCAAAGGCAAACGTGCCGCTGGCTTGCGCCAAAGCCTGCATGACCTCTTGGCCAGCGGGAATGACTTCTTTGCCAATGCCGTCTCCGGGAATGGTGGCGATGCGGTAAGTTTTCATGGGATGGTTGGGTGCAGTGGTTGGTAATGGGGACATTTTGAGGCGCCCACATTTCAACAAACACCCTAAAATTTAAACAACTGTTAATTTAAATTCAACAATGAGCACACCTCTCTTGGCGGCCGATCTTGGCTTTTTTGCCGCTCTGGCCATGGCCGGCAGCCTGAGCACCGCCGCCCGCGAGTTGCGCCTGACCACAGCGGCGGTGAGCAAACGCCTGTCGCAAATGGAGGCCCGCTTGGGCGTGCCACTGGTCAACCGCACCACCCGACGCATGAGCCTGACGGTGGAAGGCGAGACGGTGCTGCGCACCGCCCGCAGCGTGCTGGCCGAGTTGGCCGACTTGGAGCAGCAACTCGGCGCCAGCCGCTCCACGCCCACCGGCTTGTTGCGCGTCAATGCCACGCTGGGTTTTGGGCGCAGCCACATCGGGCCGCTGATCGGGCGCTTTGCGCAGCAGCACCCGCATGTGGACGTTCGCTTGCAGCTGTCGGTCGACCCGCCCGCCCTGAGCGAGGACGCCTTTGATGTGTGCGTGCGTTTTGGCCCACCGCCCGATGCGCGGGTCATCGCCCGAAAAATCGCCGACAACCGCCGCCTGCTGTGCGCCGCCCCCACCTACCTGGCGCGCTTTGGCGAGCCCAAAAGCCCTGCCGAATTGGCGCAGCACAACTTCATCGGCATCCGCCAGGGTGACGATGCCTATGGCGTCATCCGGCTCAGCCGTGGCCGACAAGCGAAAAGCGAAACCGTCAAAACCCGGGGCAACCTGACCACCAACGACGGTGGCATCGCGGTGCAATGGGCGCTGGAGGGTCAGGGCATCTTGCTGCGGGCCGAATGGGACATTCGCGACCACCTGGCCAAAGGCCAGCTGGTGCAAGTTCTGCCGCAGTTCCACACACCAGACGCTGACATCTATGCGGTCTACCCAGCGCAACACAAATCGGCCGCACGGGTGCGTGCGTTTGTGGAGTTTTTGGTGGAGGCTTTCAAGCCGACCATCCACCAAGGCCCAGCCAAGTTTCCATAAAATAGCCACCTTATGCACAGCCCGAGATGCACGGCTGTTGCGGTGCTCGCCTGCCCCACTGAACCCCGTTGGCAGGATTCGGCCGCAGCTTGAACCTGTTCAAGGACTTGCCATGCCTACGCTGCTGATCCACCGCATCCACACCCTGTCCACGCAAAACGACGTCCTCGGCGAGTTGCGTGACGCGTCTGTTTTCATCCGTGATCACCGCATCGAATGGGTCGGCCCCAGTGCCCAATGGCCTGCACACCTGCAGCACGCTGACGAGGTGCTGGACGCCCGCCAACTCTTGGTGGTGCCCGGGTTGGTGAACACGCACCACCACATGTACCAGTCG
Organism: Limnohabitans sp.; assembly: GCA_024641725.1. Lineage (GTDB taxonomy): Bacteria > Pseudomonadota > Gammaproteobacteria > Burkholderiales > Burkholderiaceae_C > Limnohabitans_A. The sequence continues at coordinate 5,008 of JAHECM010000078.1, forward strand.
CTCACGCGGGCGATTCCGGCAGTGCAAAACGCCGAGCTGTTTGGCTGGCTGCGGGGCCTGTACCCCATTTGGGCCGGTCTGACGCCCGAGATGATCCACGTCAGCACACAGGTGGCGATGGCCGAGCTGCTGCTGTCGGGCTGCACCACCAGCTCGGACCACCTCTACATCTATCCCAATGGCGTTCGGCTGGACGACAGCATTGAGGCGGCGCGGCAAATCGGCATGCGATTTGTGGCCACACGCGGCAGCATGAGCGTGGGGCAATCGAAAGGCGGCTTGCCGCCGGACCGGGTGGTGGAGCGCGAAAATGACATCCTGCGGGACACTCAGCGACTGATTGAAACCCACCACGACGCCAGCCACGGGGCCATGACGCAGGTGGCGGTGGCGCCTTGCTCGCCCTTCAGCGTGAGCCGCGACCTGATGAAAACATCGGCCGAGTTGGCCCGTGCCAGTGGCGTGCGCTTGCACACCCACTTGGCCGAAAACGACCATGACACGGCCTACAGCCGCGAAAAATTCAACCGCACGCCCGCCGAATACGCGCAGGACTTGGGCTGGGTCGGGCAGGACGTGTGGCACGCCCACTGCGTCAAACTCGACGACGAGGGCATCAGCCTGTTTGCCGCCACCCGCACCGGCGTAGCCCACTGCCCTTGCAGCAACATGCGCCTGGCCAGCGGCATTGCGCCCGTGCGCCGCATGATTGACGCAGGCGTGCCGGTGGGCCTGGGCGTGGACGGCAGCGCCAGCAACGACGCGGCGCACATGGTCAACGAGGCGCGCCAAGCCATGCTGCTGGCGCGGCTGCGCAAGTCGCTCGAAGCCCCGAAGGTGGTGGATGGTCACACTGTGTTTGGCTGTGACACGGCCCCGCTCGAGATGACCGCACGCGATGCACTGCGTCTGGCCACGCGCGGCGGTGCCCAGGTGCTGGGCCGCAGCCATGACGTGGGCCAAATCGCTCCCGGCTACGTGGCTGACTTGGCCATGTTTGACGTGAACACCCTGCCCATGGCGGGCGGCGCAGTGCACGACGCCGTGGGCAGCCTGCTGCTGTGCGCCAGCAGCCTGAGCCGGCACACCGTGGTGCATGGCCGTATGGTGGTGCGCGATGGGCAACTGACCACGGTGGATTTGGGCCCGCTGATCGAGCGACACAACCAATTGGCCATGCAACTGGCGCAGGCGGCGAGGTAAGACGGTCTCCAACCCGAAGCGCAGAGGCCTGTGCGCCGCGGGGTAGGATGAAAAAAGGGTGAGCCGCTGGTGAATGTCTTCTTGGCAAAGGCAATCAAACGGCTGACTGCAAAGTCAAGTTTTTCTGAAAAGGCCCAAATCACTCAACCACTTGCGAAAGGTGAATTGCGACTGCTGTGACTTGATCAATGCCAGCGCAAGCACCAGGGCAGCGCCATGCAAAATCAGAAGCATGGGGCCAATGGAAATTTTTGAATCAGCAATCCATCGCTGCGTGAAATTGATCAAGTTGTAATAAATAATGAATACAAGAATGGCCTTGGCGAAATGGTAACTCTTGGCCGCACGGGGATTGACCGTTGAAAGACCGATGGCCAGCAATAACAAATTGATGGCGCACAAACCTTGCCCAAGTCGCCATGAGAGCTCGCCCATGCGCACAGACGATGAATGGTTGACCAAGTCAAAACTGCTCACGGCATAAGGCGGTTGTACCGATACATCTTGGGCAGCATCGTCTTTTATCAGCACTTGGTAGTTTTTAAAAGTCGTGATGCGTGCCTCATGCGACTTGTTGTTCACCGCAACTTGTTGCCCATTTTTCAAATCCAAAAAACGCTCGCCCTTGATCACCTCAACGTAGCCTTGCTTGGCCGAAGTCACGGTATCCCAATCGCCATCCACACGAGAGACAAAAACATCGGCATTCACCCCCGGATTGGATGCGTCATCGTCGATAAAAAAGACCCCTGTGCCGCCTGCAAACTCCACAAATTTACCGGGTGCCACACGCTCAATGTCACCACGGGATTCAAATTTTTGCTTCAAGTCCTGAATTTTTTGATTGCTCCAGGGCCAAATCACCAGTGCAGAAAAGAAAATGCCCAGCAAAATTGGCCATCCAAAACGCAAAACAGGCTTGATAAAGGACGGTAAACTTTGACCGCTCGTGTACCAGATCACCATTTCACTGTCTCGGTACATTCGAGACAAAGTAGAAATGACGGCAAGAAATAAACTCAGCGTCAACAGCGTGGCACTGTAACTCAAGGCCGTCAAACCCATGACCAAAATGACATCCGATGGATTGAGACTGCCTCGACTGGCTTGACCCAATGTCTGGATCAGCATGTTTGACATGACCACGGTCAGCAGGACCACCAAGGTGGTCACAAAAGACTGCGACAGTTCTTTGCGGATGGACGAATTGAACATCTATTTGATGGATGACCGATAAATCAATGGCAACAATGAATTTATCGGCATGTTTTTTGAAGTAATTCGGCGGCAGGCTTGATTGGATCGGCGCCCTCTGGCGCAGCGCCACGCCATAGCCACCACTTTTGGCCTTTGTAGAAAACATGCCATTTGTTTTTCAAGTTGTCTGCGGGATAGTTCGCCGGTGCGACCACCCAATTTTGTGCAAGAGGCTGAATTTTTTCAAAATCCAATATATTCAGCAAGGCTTGTCCGGATTTTTCATCAAAGTGAACACCTTCAAAAAATATCCGCCGCCAGTCATCCAACGCGTTCTTTTTGGCATCGTCCCAATCTTGCACAACAGTGATTGGCTTTTGGCCGTTCATGGCAAATGAAAAGTCATAGGGGTATTCGCCCAAGACATAAATCTCATCTTGTTTTTGCACATGGCACTTGAGCGCATCGGCCACATCGGCGCTCGCATTTTGGAGGCTGTTGTGCCTGGCCAGAAAATTGAGTCCCAGAGAAGTTGCCACACTCAATCCGCAAAAAATCCAAAACCAAAATTGGGGATATTTTTTTCTTTTTTGAATGTTATTCCAGCTTTGAACCACCAACATAGCCACCGGTGGGATCGCTGGCAAAATATAACCAATCAATTTCGATTTAGGAACCGAAAAAAATACAAGAATAACCAGCAGCCACACCCATGGCAATATTCTCAAAGGATTTGGTTTCTCAATCCCCCACTGGGAATGTTTCAAGTTGATTTTAATTTTCTGGAAAAAATCAACCACTGGGATAATGACCCAAGGAAACAAATACAAAGCAATGATGGGTACATAAAACCACCATGCTTGCTGGCTGTTGAATTGCGATCCTGTAAATCTAGAAAAATGCTGGGCTATGATGAAATAATCAAAAAATCCGGGGTTTTGGTGTTGCGCCAGCAACATCCACGGCATGGTGATGGCAGCAAATATCAAAAATCCACTGAGCCAAGGAAAATCAAGCATTTTCCGCTGCCGACCTGTCAACAACAACCACACAAAGATCACCGCGCCCGGCAATGCCAGCCCAATCAGGCCTTTGCTCAAAAACCCTAAACCGCACGCCACAAACCCCAACCGCGCCAGGCCGCGGTGGGTTGTGTCGTCAAGCCTCAAGGAAAGTGCGAACAAAATGACCGAAATGCTTATCCAAGCAGCGACCATGAAATCATGGTTGATGTATTGACCCCCAATCAAAAACCCAACACTGGAGCCAATCACCATCAAGACTTTTCGTGCAAACGGCTCGTCTTTGTATAGAGGCTTCAGGCCAAAATACACCCCCACCAACAGCAGCAAAGCATGCAGCGCGATCACCCACCGCGCAGTCCAAACATGGACTCCTGCCCATTCAAAAACAGCCGCTTGCATCCAGTACAGCAAAGGGGGCTTGTGAAAAAATGGGATGCCGTTGAGCCGAGGAACGAGCCAGTCACCCGAAATCAACATCCAACGCCCGACATCGGCATAGCGCCCCTCATCTGGCAGCGACAAGGGACGAATCGTGGCAAGTGCGAGCAACAACACCCAAAATCCCAAGATATAAAACCAGATTTTTTTAGATTTCATCATTGAAAAAATTTACAAAATAATTAATGGTGAATTTCCACTGGAAAAATCAAATCATTGAAAAACGAACATATTCATTCTTGATTGATTTTATTTTTCCCAGTTCTTTCTGCCGTTCTGGTCCACTGATTTGTCATTTTAGCTGTGAACGGTAGTGGCTCCCGGTCAGTGCCTGAGTGGCTGCAACGCACTGCACTGGCTTGCACAAACGGCACTCCCCCGGCGGGTATCACGGCGTCCACCAGCATCCGCCATAATCGAACGCATGGACACCGCAACCGCCCCCACCCAACTGCCCTGGACCGCATCGCTGCACACTGGCGATGGCCGCATGGACGACACCCACCACGAGTTTGTGGAGATGGTCAACCGCATCATGGTCACGCCGCACGACCAGCAATTGCCTCTGTACAAGGCGTTTTTGCTGCACACGGTGGAGCACTTTGCCCAAGAAGACCGCTGGATGTTGGCCACCGGTTTTGCCGCTGACAATTGCCACGCCGACCACCACGCGACCATTTTGGAAACCATGCGCGCCGTTGAAACGCACTACGAAGGCGGGGACACTGAAATCATCCAGCGCCTGGCCGAAGCCCTGGCCGAGTGGTTCCCAGGTCACGCCGCCAGCATGGACGCGGGCTTGGCCATTCACCTCAAAAATGTCGGCTTTGACACCGTCACCGAGACCTTGGCCGATCCGGCCGCCATCAAAAACGTCACCATGTCCGGCTGCGGCAGCGTGACCTGCACCGACTGATTTGCCTTCGTCGTTGGAAGAAATTTCAACAGCCCCGGCGTCTGTTTCAAACCAGACAGCGCCAGCGGGGGCTACCATGGAGAATCTTGCCAACGATTCCCCTGGAGACTGACCCCATGCCCGTGATCACCAACATCGAAGACCTGCGCGTTCTGGCCGAAAAACGTGTGCCGCGCATGTTCTACGACTACGCCGACAGCGGCTCATGGACCGAGGGCACTTACCGCGCCAACGAAAGCGACTTCCACAAGATCAAGCTGCGCCAACGTGTGGCCGTGAACATGGAAAACCGCACCACCGCCACCCAAATGGTCGGCATCGACACCCACATGCCCGTCTGCATCGCCCCCGTAGGCCTCACGGGCATGCAGCACGCCAACGGCGAAATGCACGCCGCCATGGCCGCCAAAAAGTTTGGCATCCCCTTCACCCTGTCAACCATGAGCATCTGCTCCATCGAAGACATCGCGGCCCACACGCAAGCGCCCTTTTGGTTTCAGCTCTACATGATGCGCGACCGCGACGCCATGGTCCGCATGATCGACCGCTGCAAAGCCGCCAACGTGAGCGCCCTGGTGCTCACGCTGGATTTGCAGGTGATAGGCCAGCGCCACAAAGACCTCAAAAATGGCCTGACCGCACCACCCCGCCCCACCATCGCCAACATCATCAACTTGATGACCAAGCCGCGCTGGTGCCTGGGCATGGCAGGCACAAAACGCCACACCTTTGGCAACTTGGTGGGCCACGTCAAAGACGTGACCAACATGAAGTCACTGGCGTCGTGGACCAATGAACAATTCGACCCCACACTCGATTGGGAAGATGTGGCTTGGGTCAAAAAGCAATGGGGCGGCAAACTGATCTTGAAGGGCATCATGGACGTGGAAGACGCCCAACTGGCCGTGGCCAGCGGGGCCGACGCGATCGTGGTGAGCAACCACGGTGGCCGCCAGCTCGACGGCGCGCCCAGCAGCATCGAAGCCCTGCCGTCAATAGTGGCGGCTGTGGGCAGCCAAATTGAAGTGTGGATGGACGGCGGCATCCGCTCGGGCCAAGACGTGCTCAAAGCCTGGGCGCTGGGCGCCAAGGGCGTCATGATCGGGCGCGCCATGGTCTATGGCCTGGGTGCCATGGGCGAAGCGGGCGTGACCAAAGCGCTGCAAATCATCCACAAAGAGCTGGATGTGACCATGGCCTTTTGCGGGCACACCAACATCCAAAACGTGGACACCAACATCTTGCTGCCGGGGACTTTCCCAACAGCTTGAATGGTCACGGGCCGCGCTATGCTTTGGGGGTGACCACCGCCCCGACCGCTTGCCCCGTGCGCCGCATTGCCCACCTCGACATGGACGCGTTTTACGCGTCTTGTGAGCTGCTGCGCTATCCGCAGCTCAAAGGCTTGCCCGTGGTCATTGGCGGCGGCAGGCGCAAAGAGGACGACCTGCTGGGCAAGCTGCAAGCGGCCTACCCTGAGGGCGAGTGGACCGAAGACAGCTTTGCGGACCGGCTGGCCGAGATACCGGTGAACTTTTTCCCGCGCATCGAGGGCTACACCGGGCGCGGCGTGATCACCACCGCCACCTATGCTGCGCGGCAGTTCGGCATCGGCTCGGCCATGGGCCTGATGAAAGCCGCCAAGCTCTGCCCGCAGGCCATCCTGCTGCCAGTCGACTTTGAGCGCTACCGACACTACTCACGCAGCTTCAAGGACATCATCACCGACATCGCTCCGGTGATGGAGAACCGGGGCGTGGACGAGGTGTACATCGACTTCACCGACGTGCCCGGCGGCCAGCGCGAAGGCGGTCGGGTGTTGGCGCGCTTGATCCAAAAATGCATTTTTGACGCCACGGGCCTGACCTGCTCGGTGGGCGTGGCCCCCAACAAACTGCTGGCCAAAATGGCCAGCGAGTTCAACAAACCCAATGGCATCTCCATCGTGCACGAGGCCGATCTGCGACCCCTGATCTGGCCCCTGGCTTGCCGCAAGATCAACGGCATTGGCCCCAAGGCAGACGTCAAGCTGCAAAGCCACGGCATCCAGACCATTGGCGAGCTGGCCGCACGGGAGCCGCACTGGCTGATTGAAAACTTTGGCAAAAGCCACGGCGCTTGGCTGCATGCCGCTGCCTGGGGCCGCGACGAGCGCCCGGTCGAGACCGAGAGCGAGCCTGTGAGCATGAGCCGCGAAACCACCTTTGAGCGCGACCTGCACGCCGTGCGCGATCGCGCAGAGCTTGGGGCCGTCTTCACGCGCCTGTGCCAGCAGGTGGCGGCCGACCTGCAACGCAAAGGCTACGAAGGCCGCACCATCGGCATCAAGCTGCGCTACGACAACTTTCAGGCCGTGACCCGCGACCAGAGCCTGAGCGACTACACGGCAGACGCCCAACGCATCCGCCAAGTTGCGGGCCAAACCCTCAAGCGGGTGGACCTGACGCGGCGCATCCGCCTGCTGGGCGTGCGGGTGGGCTCGCTGGTCAAGGCCGGGACAGTGCCCGCCCAGGGTGCCACTTACAGTGAAGCCATTGCCAACCCACCACCCCAAGCGAATGACCATGGACAAACTCAACTGCTTTTCTTTGACGACTGAAGGCCACGTTGCGCATTTGGTGATGAACCGCCCCGAGGCGATGAACACCATGCACCCGACGTTCTGGCGCGAGCTGCACGAGGTGCTGACCGACATCCACAAAGCGGGCACCGCCCGGGCGCTGGTGATCTCCAGCACCGGCAAACACTTCAGCGCAGGCATGGATCTGCAGACCTTTGGCAGTGCTATTCAAATGGACGACTCCAGCGCCGAAGGCCGCTCGGCCGTGTACGACCTGCTGACCGACATGCAGCACACCTTCACCCTGCTCGAAGCGCTGCGCATCCCGGTGATCGCGGCCATTCAGGGCGGCTGCATTGGCGGCGCGGTGGACATGGTGACCGCCTGCTGCCTGCGTTATGCCTCGGCCGACGCCTTCTTCTGCATCCAAGAAATCAACATCGGCATGGTGGCCGACGTGGGCACGCTGCAGCGCCTGCCCAAGCTGCTGCCCATGGCGCTGGTCAAAGAACTGGCCTACACCGGCCGCCGCCTGAGCGCCGACAAGGCACTGGCCCACGGCTTGGTGAACGAAGTGCTGCCCAGCCACGAAGCCACCGTGGCCGCCGCCCTGCAAGCGGCCAAAGAAATCGCCAGCAAACCGCCCGTGGCCATTTGGGGCAGCAAGCAAGTGCTGCACTACGCCCGGGACCACAGCACCGAAGACAGCCTGCGCCACATGGGCTGGTTGCAGGGCGCCATCTGGAGCAACGCCAACGTGCGCGAAGCCATCAGCGCATTTCAGCAAAAGCGCGAAGCCAACTTTGCGCCGCTGCCAGCGCTCAAGGGGTTTCGGGAATTTGGTTGAACATCGCCCATGAAAATCTTCCACAACCCCCGCCACGCCGAGCACACCGGCCGCCAAGAAATGTTCCGAGGTCGCCTGGTCGATTGCCACGAAGTGCCCGACCGGCTGAAATTTGTGCTGGACGAGCTGCAGCGCCGCCCAGTTGGCACGCTGCACCCGGTGGGGGCCGAACTGGCCCTGGGGGTCGCAGCTGATGTGGACGCGGCCATGGCCCGCGTGCATGCGCCCGATTACTTGGCATTTTTGGCCAACGCCTGGCGCGACTGGGTGGCGCTGGACCCGGCCAACGCCGAGCGCGACGCACTGCCCTCGGTCTGGCCCCTGCCCTCGCGCCACGGCTTTCGCACCGATGCGCCGCCGCTCAACTTTGCGGCGCGGCTGGGCCAATACGCTTTTGACTCGGGCACCCCGCTCATGGCGGGCAGCTGGGCTGCGGCCCGTGCGGGCGCAGCCTGCGCGCTGGCGGCAGCGCAAGCGGTGCTGGCCGGCGAGCGCGTGGCGATGGCGCTGACCCGCCCGCCGGGCCACCACGCCGGGCCCGACTACATGGGCGGTTACTGCTTCATCAACAACGCCGCCTTGGCCGCGCAAGCCCTGCGCGACGACGGGCTGCGGCGTGTGGCCGTGCTCGATGTCGACTACCACCACGGCAACGGCACACAAACTTGTTTTTACGAACGCGCCGACGTGTTCACCGCCTCCATCCACGGCGACCCGCGCACCGAATACCCCTTCTTTTTGGGCCATGCGGACGAGCTTGGCGCGGGGGCTGGCGAAGGCTTCAACCTGAACCTGCCGCTGCCCCGTGGCACCGGGTTTGAAGTCTGGTGGGCCACGCTGCAAACCGCCTTGCAAGCGGTGCGCGACTTTGCGCCGCAAGCGCTGGTGGTGCCGCTGGGGCTGGACACGTTTGAGGGCGACCCGATCTCGGGCTTTCGGTTGCGCAGCGCAGATTATGTGCAGCTGGGCCAAGCGCTGGCGCAACTGGGCTTGCCCACGGTGCTGACGTTTGAAGGTGGCTATGCTGTGGCTGAAGTGGGCGTGAACACGGTCAATGTGCTCGAAGGCTGGCGCAACATTCAGGGCTGATCATCTTCGGCTGGGTCATATCTTGTCGAAGGCACATCAAGGTCTAGGTCCAATTTGCAGTGTTTTCGAACGGCATGGCAAGCCACCTGTGTTCGAAGTCTTCTTGTCATGGTTGCATGGAAAAGCAGCGCAATCCACCGTCCACTGATCGTCCCGAAAAATCGAATGGCGATTTAACTTAATCGACCATCCTGCGGATTTCATGCACCGTGCGGTAACCCCCCACCCCCTTCACATAAGCCAACAACTCCCTAAAAAACGCATGCCTGCACAGCGTGGACGAGTCGCCCACCAGCAGCAGCTTGCGCCGTGCGCGGGTCATGCCCACGTTCATGCGGCGAATGTCTGACATAAAGCCAATCTCGCCTTGGGGGTTGCTGCGCGTCAGGGTGATGGCGATGATGTCGCGCTCTTGGCCCTGAAACGAGTCGACGGTGCCCACGCTCAGCCGACGTTGCAGCAACAGGTCGTTCAGCGCGGCGCGGTCTTCGATGGCGTCTTTTAAGTAGTTGATTTGGGCGCGGTAAGGGGCGATGACGCCAATGCTCAGGCCCTTGCTGAGTGAGCGCTGGTCTGGCTCGGCGGGCTCGGCGGGTTCCTGCAGGTGGGCCAGCAGCTGGGCCAGGCGCTCCAGCAGCAGGTGGGCTTCTTGGGGGTTGGCGGTGGAACGGCTTTCGGGGATGCCTTGCTCTGCAAAGCCGCAGCCCGCCGTGTCGATGAATTCGACCGGGCAGTCGGGTGCAAAGCGCGAGTCATTGAAGCGCGGGTCATTAAAGCGTGGGTCATACGCAGCCAAGTTGAAAAGCCCCGGGTTTCGTGGAGGCTGGTTGGTTTAAGTTGAGACCTCGGTCTCGCTTTTCCCGGCTAGTTGCCGGTAGTAGTTCACCTCAGCTTCAGCCGGTGGAATATACCCAATCGA